>DASPSM010000597.1:0-18261 GCA_035623955.1 Planctomycetaceae bacterium | reverse complement strand
GATAAAGACACAGGGCCAGGGCCGAGGCGTCGGCCACGTCGTTGGGCTCGAGTAGTCGTTCGAGCCGCAGCTCGCGGGTCACCGCGTGTTGCATTTGATCCTTGGAAGCGCGGCCGCTGCCGGTGATCAGCCGCTTGACGTGGGTCGGCGCAAAGTGAATGACGGTCAGCTCGAACTGGGCGGCGACCATCAGGATGGCGCCGCGGGCGTGGGCCATCAACAGTGCCGACTTGGGGTTCTTCCCCAGCGTGTAGACTCTCTCAATCGCCATCGCTTGGGGACGAAATTCCTCGATGACTTCCCGCAATCCGGTGCCGATTTCCAACACTCGTGCGGCAAGCGGAATGCCGGTCTTCGAGCGAATCACGCCGGCCTCCCGCAGCACGGGACCGTCGGACGAGCGCTCCAGCAACGCGTAACCCGTCCGCCTCAGCCCCGGGTCGACGCCCAAAATGCAGCTGGCTTGCGCTGCCTTTTCGACACGCTCAGATGGAGATGAATTCACGATTCCCGCCGCCACTTGGTTCCGTCCGGGCGATCTTCCAACGTAATTCTGAGCGCCGAAAGGCCTTTGCGGATTTGATCGGCCACGGCGAAGTTTTTCGTCCGTCGGCTTTCCGCGCGCAGTTCGATCAACAAGGCCATCAGCTGATCGACCAGGCCATCTCCACCCGCAGGCGCCTTGGCAACCGGCTTACGGAATAGCCCGAGAATGCCGCTCAGCTCTTTGAGCAAGATCATCGCCGTGGCGAGTTCGGCTTTCGCTTTCTCGTCTGCGGGTCCGCCGGCATCGAGTTTCTTCTGACCGATGAATCCGTTGATCACTCGCGAGACATCAAACAGCACACCGATCGCGCCGCCCGTATTGAAGTCGTCGTCCAGGGCCGACAAAAATCGCTCGCGGAGCTGGCCGAGTTCCTTGAGGAATTCAGAGGGCTGCGTGCCCAAGTCGGTCGAGCGGTCGCGCGACGTCGGCGCGGCGAGCGCGTAAAAATCCTTGCCCGTGATCCGCCCGAACGCTTCGAACAGCCTGTAAAACCGCTCGAGGCTTTCTCCCTTCTGCGCGATCTGCTCGTCGCTCAGCTCGATGGGGCTGCGGTAATGCGTCGACAGCAGAAAGAATCGGATCGTCTCCGGAGGAAAGGCCGCAAACAACTCTTTGACCGAGGCGGCTCCTTTGGAGCCGGCGAGCTTGTTGGCCTCCTGGTCCGATTGCGACGGGACGATGTCGCCGCGGCGATCGTGTCCGCCGCCGACTTTGCCGGCGACAGGTCCGGATTGCATCAAGCCGTTGTGCAGCCAATAGCGCGAGAAGGGCTTGCCGCTGGCCGATTCGGATTGAGCCAGCTCGTTCTCGTGATGCGGGAACATCAGGTCGAGGCCCCCGCCGTGGATGTCGATCGACTCGCCCAAGAGCTGCATGCTCATCGCCGAGCATTCGATATGCCAGCCGGGCCGACCGGGCCCCCACGGGCTGTCCCACGACGGTTCGCCCGGCTTCGACTTTTTCCAAAGGGCGAAGTCGGCCGGGTTACGCTTGCGGTCGTTCGCTTCGACGCGCGTGCCGGCAAGCATTTCTTCCACGCTGCGGCGACTCAGCTTGCCGTAATCGGAGTCCTTCAGCACTTCGAAGTACACGTCACCCTCGAGCGGGTAGGCGTAACCTTTCTCGATGAGCCGGCCGATCAAGGCCTGCATTTCGCCGATGTATTTTGTCGCGTAGGGGAACTCGTCAACGGTGTCGACGCCCATCGTCGCCAGGTTGTCGAAATAGTCCTGCGTCATCTGGCGGGCCAGCGCCTCGACCGTCGTGTTGTTTTCACGAGCCCGGTTGATCAGTTTGTCGTCGACGTCCGTGATGTTGATGACAAACTTGACCTTGTAGCCGCTGTAGGTCAGATAACGCTTGATGGTGTCGAAGATCACCGGCCCGACCATGTGGCCGATGTGCGCGGGCTTGTAGACGGTCGGCCCGCACAGATACATGCGGACTTCGCCCGGCACCACTGTGCGGAAGTCTTCCTTCTGCCGGGTCAGCGTGTTGTAGACTCGTAACGTCATGAGGACTTCGCTTCCAATCAATCGCGGACCAACAGCACCACGGCTTCCGCGGAAATGGCCTCCTTGCGGCCTACCGGCCCGACCCCTTCTCCCGTTTTCGCCTTCACGTTCACGTTGTCAGAGGGGATTCCCAACAGCTCTGCGACGCGATTACGGATCGCCGCGCGATGCGGCGAAAGCCTTGGCTCTTCCGTGGAAACGGTGCAGTCGAGGTTGACGATCTTCCAGTTCTTGCCGCGGACCTCACGGACTGCCGTCGCCAACAGCTGGGCCGAATCGGCTCCAGCCCATTGGGGATCGGTGTCGGGAAACCACTGCCCGATATCGCCGAGCCCCGCGGCCCCAAAGAGCGCATCGATGATCGCGTGTAACAGGACGTCCGCGTCGCTATGGCCGTCGAGGCCCCGCTCATATTCGATCGCGACTCCTCCGAGAATCAGGCTGCGACCGCGCGTCAAGCGGTGAGTGTCGTGGCCATGTCCGACTCGCAAATCCAACTCTCGTGACTCCCCGAGACGCCCGCCTCCGCTCGCAAGAGCGGAAATCTCACGAATTTCTGGGGATCATAACTGCCCCTGTTGGGGCTGACAACTTGTTGCATGGCCTGGGGAACGGGCTTTCCAGGCGGGCATTGACGCGCCCCTCGGCTAAGTGGCATCAGCCACAAATTGACAGGTTGTACCCATTCTCCTACACTCCGCACCTCTCCGAGTCACCCAGTCAAATCTCCCTTCCCCTCGGGCCGGTGCCAGCCCCATGGCATTCGGAACCTCCATGCCGCTTTCGCGACGTCTTGGTGCGCTCGTGCTTGCGCTCGTCGGCGGATGCGCCACATGCGGCTGCACAGTGCTCAAGCCGATCGGCGACGTTTTTGGATTCTGGTCGCCCGCCACCACCACTGCGACCAATTCGCTGCCTCCCCTGCAGCCGTCGAGAGAAGCCATCCAAATTGAAGTCATGTTCGTCGAGCGGCCTGTGGGTGATCCGCTGCTGGGAAGCGCGCTCTGGGGCCAGATCGATCAGGTGGGGGCGGTCACAGCCGGCGAGGCGGAATCGCTCAAGCACTTGGGATTGAGAGTCGGGAACGCGGGTGCGTCGATTTGTCCGGCTCTCGAGCAAATATTGCGGGAGTCAGAACCGGCTGATGCGCCGTCGTCCGACACGCACATCTCAGTGAAGAAAGAGACGCTGTGCATCGGTCCGGGGGTCTCGCCCCCGATCACGACCAACTCCGTGCGCAAGTGCACGATCGATGTGCCCGTGACGACAGGGACCAAGGAGCACAGTTACGAGAACTTTCAGGGCGTGCTCCGGCTCACGGCCCATCGACTGCAAACCGGGTGGGTGCGGCTCGAGTTCGTCCCAGAAATTCACTCCGGTCAGGAACGGCTCCGGCCCACCTCCGCGACCTCCGGTCTGCAGAGCGTCTGGCAACCGGAAATGGCGCAAGAAGTCGAATCGCTTCTGACACAGCGATTCACAGTCAAACTGCACGTGGGAGAAATGGTCGTGATCACGGCCGATGCTCCGGACAACTCGCGCCTGTTCGGAACACAAGCGTTCGTTCGAGAGCAGCGCGGCACCGGAGCGATGCAGCGAGTGCTGATCGTGCGGCTGGCCAACATGAGCCGCATCGACCCGGTTTACGCCGGACCGGGAACCAGCGCCCCGCTTCGATAAGTTTCAAGTGGCAGCAGAAAAACCGGCCAGGCCCGAACGACTCAAGGCCTCGCGCGCTATCGACCAGGCTTCGAATTGGGGGCCGGGTGTTCGGACTCCGACATTTTCAGGTCGCCCAGCTCAACTCGAGCAGGCGATTGAGGGGCTACGAGGCCAATCACTTCGGTAAACTCCTCGTCGACAAATAATTCCCATTTCCGGTCGGGCGTGAGCCCCTTGACGATGAACTCTCCGCGGGCGTCGGTCCGCGTTTCACCTCCAAATGGCCAGCTGGAATACTTCTGCCATTTCCAAGGTACGCCGAAGTGAATGACGCGGTTGGCTAACGGCTTGCCCGTCGATCGATCGACCAGACGTCCGTGAGCCGAAGCCGTCGGGCTGACTGGGATGACCACTTTGCTGACGTCGGCCGTGACGCGGACGAATCCGGAGAGTGACCGATCTTCGTTCACGGCATGCAGCAGAAACTCGCAAGGGCTGCGTCGCCCGGCGAAATCCCCCTTGGCATCGGAGACGAAGCTGAGCTGGTCCGGCGCATACTTCTCATCCGCCGTAAAGCCCTGGATTGACGCGTCCGGCACGCCGTGCGTCGGGTCAGCTTTCAGAACCACCCGCCCGCTGATCTCGCGCAAGTCCCGGCGATTGGAATGAAAGTCGATCTCGAAATCTCTTTGGTCAGTGATCTCGATGACTGAGTTTTTGCGACCAATCGGAACCGTGGCGTAAGGGACTGCGGAGTCGAAGACGTTCGCGGCGAGATAGTACGTCCCCGGTGCGACGTAGATTTCGTATCGCCCCTGATCGTCTGTCTTCGCCCATCGAAGAACCTTTGGCAGGAGCATTTTGCGGACGTTGTTCGGGTTCGCAATCCGATGCTCTTCGGGAACCGACCTGTAATCGTCGTTGATCACCCATTCATTCAGCGGCAGACTCTGACGCGCAACGGGTCGACGGTCGGCATCGCGCGTCCAGCGGCCGTGAACTCGCGTCCCGGGTTGCACGACCAGGTTGACCGGCGGGATCGCTTCCCCGGCGCGCACCACCTGCGTGAGCCGCGGCGAAATGTCATGACCGAGCGTCGCAACAAGCACGTAAAACATGTTCGGGTCAACGCGCAGCTCGAATTGGCCTCGCGCGTCGCAGATTGTCTGCCTCCCAAAATCCGGTTCCCCGTAGCCCTCACCGGCGACGAAGACATCGGCGCCGGCTCCGGGCTTTCCGTCGGCCAAGGCGACGCGGCCGCGAAGCGGCTCTCGGCGCAGAAGCACCACGCTGATTGCCTTGCTTCCCTCATGCGGGTTAAATACCGGTCGATCGGGAACCGCGTAGTCCTCCGAGCTGACGACGAAGCGCACGAGCCCCCTGTTGTCGGGCGGGATGAAGTCAAACGTGGCCATGCCCTTCGCGTCGGTCGTTTGAGCGAATATCTCCATCCCGCCCGTATGGAGGTCCGTCCCCTTCTTTGGCTTCTGGAAGAACCACGGTGCGACGCGCACCCCGGCGAGCGGCTGGTAGTTGGCGTCGGTAAAGCGCAGCTTCGCCGTCTTTGCACCATTCAATACGAGCTCGATGGGGCGTCGGTCCCCACGGCGAAGCCGATAGCGGTTCCTCGGAGTGCTGTCTGTCGAGTCGCCAGACTGTGCGAATGCAAAATAATCCAATCCGACCCCGGGCTTGACGGCGAAGACGGATTGCAAATCGGCGTCAGCGGGAAATCGCAAAACGGCTCGACCGGCGGCATCGGAAGTCTCCTTTGAGATGTCGAAAAAACCGATGCACGCGGCCACGACGGCTCCTGCAACCGGCTGCCCCATTCCATCAACGACAGTGACGGGAGTTTCATCCGCCTTTTTTAGCACGAGGCGAAGCGGTCGGCTGTCCGCCGAACGCTGCCAGTCCCCTTCTTGCGGACGGTAAATCGCCTGTCGTCGGCCATCGGAATCGGCGGCCAGCAGGAATCCCGAGGCTGGAGCGTTCGGCAATTCCAGCGAGAAGCTGCCATCGACGGCCGTCTCGACCGTTTTGGAGAGGCGATAGGTGCGAAGGGTGACATGCGCGCCGACAACCGGCGTAGCGGCCTCGCTGAATACGGCGCCACGAAGCTCCCAATGATCGCCTGGGGCGCTCGATCCGGACGTTGACGCGCGAGTCGTTTGAGCGAAAACGCTGCTCAATCCGGCCGTCACGATGATCGCGAACGCCACGCCGACACGAGCAAGCGCGCGCGACTGGCCCCGGGCGAAGCGACGGTTGGTGCGCTCGATCTTGAGGGGGCCCTCGTCGCGCAAGCAGGTCATGTCCTGCCTCTCACGGAGCAGTCAATGCCGGGGCCACACGCTCGAGCGCGAGCACCGGTTCGGCCGAATGCAAAAACCAGCGATCGAGCACGACGTTCCGCGTGAACCAACGAGTGGCCATCAGGCGTGCGGCCGCGAAACGCAGGAACGCCGCCGGAAGCCAGTCAGAGACGGCTGCCCGCCGCGGAGTCCCGAACCGCGCATGGATTTCCCGCGCGTAGGGATTGAGCTTCGCACACGAATAATCGCCTCGCGCCGCGATCAGGACATCGGCGGCCAGCAAGCCCGATTCGACCGCCGGACGGATGCCCTCGCCGCTTTGCGGATAAGCGAGGCCGGCCGCGTCGCCAATAAACAGCACGCCGTCGTCGATGAGTTTGGGCTCGATCCGCTCATAGATTTGATAAGCGTGGCCGTGAAAACGCTCGGGCAGATCGCAGGCGATTTTGCCACGGTCGCGGAGAAACTGACAGAAGGACTGCACGTGTGAGCTGACGCCGGAGGAGTTGAGCCGTCCGAGGCCGACGTTCAAAAAGTTCCCCTTGCGGAAACACCAGCCGTAGCCTGCCAAATCCTCGCAAAAGAACAGTTCCGGAACTTCGCTGCGGACGTGGACCCGAGTTTCATCGTCGGGCTTCAGCTCGAATTCGATCTCCTGCGCCGCAACCGTGATGATCTGCTTTCCCTCGCGTGCTCCCAGCGCACGGGCCACGGGGCAAAAGTGTCCCCCCGCGCCAATCAGGACTTCGGTGCGGATTGCGTCGTTCACGATCCAGCCAGCGCCGTCGCGACGCAGCTCGTCGACAGATTCCCCAAAGCGACACGGCGCGCCGGACCTCTCCAGCAAAAAGTGATCGAATTCGCACCGCCGAATTCCGTAGCTGACGACGTGATCGTATTCGGTGGCCACCTCGTCGCCGCCGATCATCCCGGTCCGAAAGCCCGTAATCGGCTGGCAGACGCGCGAGCGTGCGTAGTCCCCGGCATCGATGCCTAAGACGTCGAAGACCTGCGGCGTGACCCAGCCGGCACAGGTCTTGTCGCGGGGGAAAGTTTTGCGGTCGATCACCAGGACGTCGAGCCCGGCCTGAACCAGCCGTCCGGCACAGGACGAGCCAGCCGGCCCGCCGCCGACGATCAGCACCTGGCAGTTTTGCATCACCGCTCTTCCCACGACACTGCCGGCTGCACCGGCTGGGACGCGCCCGGCTGGCCACCACCGGCCGCGAGGTGGGTGTATTGGTGGGCGCGAGTCAGCGGCAGCTCGTTCAGCCGGGGCCGCGCGAACAAGACCTGGAAGAGCTGCAGGCTGCCCGAATCGAAGGCAGCGACCGACCCGGCGAGATACATCCGCCACATCCGCACGAACCGCGCGTCGTAATTCTTCCTGACTGTCTCGACTGACTCTTCGTACCGACTCAGCCAGTGACGAAGCGTCTGGGCGTAGTGCATCCGCAGGTTCTCGACCTCAAGGATCGAGAGCTGGTGGGGCTCAAAGATCGGCCCCATTTCGCTGAGGCTCGGCGGTTGGGCGCCCGGGAAAATCCGCCGCTCGATCCACGGATCGAGCACTTCGTGCCGGTTGCGGCCGATCGTGTGGATCAGCCCGCGACCGGACGGGGAGAGGGCGCGGTCGATCACGTCCCCGAGCCGGCGATAGTTCTTGAGCCCGACGTGCTCGAGCATCCCAATCGACAGGAAGACGTCGCAATTCCCCGTAATGTTCCGCCAGTCGTCGAGGATGAATTCGACCCGATCATCCAGCCCCTCGGCCTTGGCGCGGGCGCGGGCAAAGTTCACTTGCTCCCGGGAAATGTTGTAGGCGCGCACGCGAACGCCGTAGTGCCGAGCCATGTGAAGCGCAAACCCGCCCCAGCCACAGCCCGCCTCGATGACGGTCTCGCCCGGCTGCAGCACGACCTTGCGGCAGACATGGTCCATCTTGGCGATCTGGGCCGCCTCGAGCGAGGCGTTCGGATCCTCGAAATACGCGCAGGTGTAGAGCAGGTTCTCGTCAAGCCACAACTGATAAAAGTCGTTCCCGATGTCGTAATGGTGATGAATGTTCTTTTGCGATGCCGCCAGCGTCGTGCGGCTTCCCCAATGCAGGGCCTTCTCGAAGTACGTGAGCCACCGTGTGGCGACCGGCGGGGCCTGGGCCGCGCAGCGGGCGACCAGACACATCGCGCGTTCCAGATCGCCGTCGATCTCGAGCTTGCCGTTCGCATACGACTCAGGGAACTGGAAGAACGGATCGAGCAGAATTCGCCAGAGGGTCGCGCGACTGTGGACGTGCACTCGGACAACGTCCTCGCCGAACGCCGACTCGGGGGCGACTTCCTCACCGTTCCAGAGAACCATCGCCAGCGGCGGATTCCCGACGGCGGCCAACAGCCGTCGCAGGAGCCACTTTTCGATGGCAGCGCCCGATCCGCGGCCCTCTCGGGGCGGAGTCGTGACGGAGGTAATTTGAGGTCCAGCTGACTCAGCGATGCTGGTTCTTTGTGAAGAGATGGTGACCGGTTCCATGCGCTCCTCCACCAGGTTTTGTGCGGCACTCGTGACGAGGTCGAGGTAGAAACGGCGTGCGCCAACGTCCCGGACAACGGCTTTCCGGCGATGGCAACTGCGTACAAATTAAGGTGAGTCGGGGCTGCGTTCAATACCTGTTGGGGCGTTGTCCCCGCTCGAAACTCGAGAACGTTCGCAAAGTCGGCCTGATCGATTCCGTCCAAGTCTGATTGGAAAAATCAGGGTATCAACACGGCTGTCCCGTTGACACGGTCTTCTTTGAGGTCCAGCAAGGCCCGGTTCGCTTCGGTCAGCGGATAGGTCGTCACGTGCGGCCGCAGCCCGATGGAGGCCGCCTCGGCCAGGAGTTCGCGGCCGTCTTCTCGGGTATTCGCCGTGACGGAGCGAATATTCTTCTCGTAAAACAAGTGGCGCGTGTAGTCCAACCCGGGGATCTCCGACATATAGATGCCGGCCAGTGCCAGCGTTCCGCCTTTGTCGAGCTGGGTCAGCGCGTCAGGCACCAGATTGCCCGCCGGGGCAAACATGATGGCGCTATTCACCTTGGCCGGCATTCCCGCGGACGTCTCGCCGACCCAGGTGGCCCCCATCTCGCGCGCCAGTTGGCGATGCGACTCGCCGCGCGTGACGACATACACTTCGGACCCTCGCGCGAGCACGATCTGCAGGATGATGTGGGCGCTTGAGCCAAACCCGTACATCGCCAGGCGTCCGCCGGGAGGCAGATCGGCACGCTTGAGCGATCGATAGCCGATGATGCCTGCGCACAACAGTGGGGCAGCGTGCACATCATCAAACGCGTCGGGGATGGCGTACGCATAGGCTTCGGGCACAATCGCCGACTCGGCGTAGCCGCCGTCCGCATCATAGCCGGTGTAGACCGAGAACTCGCACAAGTTCTCCCGTCCGGCACCGCAGTAGGCACACTGCCCGCATGTCTTTCTCAACCAAGGAATGCCGACGCGCTGCCCAGCCTTCAGCACCTGGCAGCGCGGGCCGAGCTTATCGACGATCCCCACGACCTGGTGGCCGCAAATCACGGGGAGCTTGCGGCGCGGAAGATCTCCTTCGATGACGTGCAGATCCGTGCGGCACACGCCGCAGCAGCGGACTTTGATCCGCACTTCCCCGGCCTGCGGCTCCAGCTCGGGCACCTCCCTCACGCGTAAGGGAGCAGCCGAGACGGAAGCAATTTCGTCGAGGACCATCGCCTTCATTGCGGAGGTGTCCGATTTTGAAGACGGGATTTGAAGACGGCGATCAAAAGGCAGCAAGCTAAGGCGCGATGAACTCGTGTTCGGGATGCCGGACTGTCAGCACCGGACAAGGCGCCTTGCGGACAACCTTCTCCGCAACACTTCCCAGCAGCATGTGTGCCAATCCGCCCCGTCCGTGCGTCCCGAGAACGATCAAATCGATATTCGTTTCCTGGGCGTAGCGGATGATTTCGAGAAACGGGGGACCTTGCCGGACGATTCGCACGACTTTCTTGCCGACCGACCAGTTGGCGTCGATCGCGCGATCCAGCATCGCCTGGGCGTTGAGTTCGAGCTCCCGCAAATAGTCGACCGGTGGCGCGAGCGCAGCGCCGGGCTCGGGAACGAGCGGCGCCAAGTCCTGCACGACGTGCAACACGTGCAGCTCGGCCTGGAACTGGTCAGCGAACGCGCACGCGTAGATGCGGGCCGCTGCCGAATATTCGCTAAAATCGGTCGGCAACAAAATCCGTTGGAGTTTGATCATCGATGCTCCGCACAATACGTCGTCGACCTTTGAAGCGGCTGGTACGCCTATTCGGACGGACCCTTCGTATAATCATAAGGGGGTTGCCCATGTTTGCCACGGAGAAAAGGCGGCAATCGACGGCGTGGACGGCGGCAGTCGCTGCCCTGTCGATGGCGTCTTGCTCGGGGCCGTTGCACAACGATCCTTCACAGCAGTCTGGCCGACAAGGAGTGCATGCGATGAAGACGACGGGGAGCGTGGTTGCGATTACAAGCTCGGCGTTCGCAGACGGTCAGCCGATTCCAAAAAAACACACCGAAGACGGGGACGACCTCTCTCCTCCCCTGGCCTGGAGTTACGCACCCAAGGGGACGAAACAATGGGCCCTCATCTGCGATGATCCCGACGCGCCGACCCCTCAGCCGTGGGTCCACTGGGTGATTTATTCAATACCAGGCGACATCCGATCGCTGCCGCAAGGCGTGGAACCGGCGGAAAAGCTGGCCGACTTGCAGGGAGCGATGCAGGGAAAGAACTCGTGGTCCAGCGGACAGACAATCGGCTACCGCGGCCCCGCGCCCCCAAAGGGGCACGGCGTGCACCACTATCACTTCAAGCTGTATGCGCTCGATAGCGTGCTTCCGCTCAGGCCCGACATGACCAAGGCCGCGCTGGAAAAGGCAATCGAGCCGCACGTTATCGGCACGGGCGAGCTGATCGGCACCTACGAGCGATAAGGCCAGCCGGAGCGAAGCGTGCTCTCGAGCCGCCGCGGCTAGCGCTTTTCGAGGGGGACGAGCGAGCGCTCCTTCGGCCCGACGTAAATCTGTCGCGGCCGGCCGATGCGGCCGACTTCCTGCCGCTGCTCCTTCCAGTGCGCGATCCAGCCGGGCAGCCGTCCCAGCGCGAAAATCACCGTGAACATGTTCGTGGGGATGCCGATCGCGCGGTAGATGATCCCGCTGTAGAAATCGACGTTGGGATACAGTTTGCGCTCGACGAAGTAACCGTCGTTGAGCGCGACCTCTTCAAGGCTCTTGGCGATGTCCAGTAGCGGATCCTTGACCCCCATTTGATTGAGCACTTCGTCGGTCGCTTTTTTCAGGATGGTTGCGCGGGGATCGAAGTTCTTGTAGACGCGGTGGCCGAAACCCATCAAGCGGAAGTTGGAATTCTTCTCCTTCGCCAGGTCGACGTACTTCTTGTAGTTGCAGCCATCCGCCTGAATCATTTCCAGCATTTCGATCACGGCCTGGTTGGCCCCGCCATGGAGCGGCCCCCACAAAGCGCAAATCCCCGCCGAGAGCGATGCAAACAAGTTCGCCTGGCTGCTCCCGACGAGCCGGACGGTCGAGGTGCTGCAGTTCTGCTCGTGGTCGGCGTGCAGAATCAGCAGCTTGTTGAGCGCGCTTTCCGCGACCTTGGGGACGATGTACGGCTCGGTCGGAAACGCGAACATCATGTGCAGGAAGTTCGCGCAATACGCCAGGTCGTTGCGCGGATAGATAAACGGCTGGCCGACCGATTTCTTGTACGCGTAGGCGGCGATGGTTTTTGCCTTTGCCAGCACGCGAATGATGTTCAAATCATCCGCGTTGGGGCCGCCGTTGGGGTAGTACGTCGACATCGACGCGATCATCGACGAGAGGATCGCCATCGGATGCGCGCCGGCCGGAAACCCCTCGTAGAACTTCTTCATGTCCTCGTGGATCAAGCTGTGATAGGTCAGCTTGTCCCGGAACTCGGCGTACTGCTGGCGGTTGGGAAGGTCGCCGTAGATCAGCAGGTAAGCGACTTCCGAGAATTGCGTATGCTCCGCCAATTGTTCGATCGGGTATCCACGATAGCGGAGGATGCCTTTTTCCCCGTCGATGTACGTGATCGCGCTGGTGCAGGCCCCGGTGTTGCCATAGCCCAGGTCGAGCGTAATGGCCCCGGTCTGGGACCGAAGATTGGAGATGTCGATGCCGTGCTCCGCCTCAGAGCCGACGATGACCGGCAAAGTCACCTCCCGTCCGTCGAGACTTAATCGCGCGTTCGACATAGCCAGGCTCCTGCAGGAGGCGCACGCGATCCGTCGCGATTCAGATGGTAAGCGGCCGCAAAAACACCGACAAAGCGGCTCGGATCACCCTATTCTCCGTTCGCCCAGGCGATTTAGCAACCGGCGTCAACCGCAACAAATTACGGAGCCGTAACGGGGTCGTCCATCGACGGAACCGCGTTCAGGCCCGGACGCGTCGGCTCAAAGCTTGATGTAAATCCTGCGTTTTTCGAGCTGGTGAACCAGATACCAGGTCAATGAAAAGAAAACGACAAAGGCGACGATCGCGGTTGGCAGCCGGGCGGTACTTGGCACGAAGACCCACACCGCCAGCGCGAGCATGCCGTGCGTGAAATAAGCCGCCAACGCGTTGGTGCCGAAGGTGCGAAAAACGGCGATCGCGAGGCCAAACTTGTCACAACCGATCACGAACAGGCTGTAAAGCACGCAGGCGAAGCCGCTCGCCAGCGCCATGAATGACAGCGTCGGCACTCGTTTTCCCAACATCCAGTAATTCCACAACCGATGTTCGAGAACCGGACCCCCGGTGGATTGCGGATCGTCCCGCGGCGTGGCGACGAAAGGAGGGTTGGCTAGCCAATCGCCCAGCGATCGGTCCTGAGCCCGCGGCCACGTGGGAACAAACGGATTCGGTGCCAGGTCGAGGTCGGGATAGGCGTCGCGCTGGTCTTCAAGCAAGGCGATTCGTGCCTGGAGCTCGGTTGCGGCGTCATTCTGAATGGGCGACTTACCCCTGTCGTTGGAGCCTCGGTGCTTTGCCGACGTCTCGTGATCTTTAAGACGCTGCGTTTCGCGTTCGATGAGCCGATCCAGCCAGACCTGCTCGGCATATTGCCGCGCGCGGCGTTCGCGGATTGTAGCCAGCTCATGGCCGTTCAAATCGTAAAGCCGGCTGAGACACGAGAGCGAATAGCCGCAGATCATGAATCCGGCCCCGAAGCAGAACAGCCGCCAGGCCGAGGCACCGGGCGACGTGGAGCCCTGCACCAGGTCGTAAGCCAGGCTCCCCGCAAGAATCGCCGTAGCCCAGCTCGGTGATCCGAACAAGCCGCCATCCCAGCTCCGAAGGTCGCCCGTCAACCACAACTGTGACATCCAGTTGTGATTGATGCCGTACACAAAGTCCCAGTTGAACCACGCGCACAGGGCGCAGTGCGCTAGCCCATACGCGATCAGCACGGCGAATCGAATCGCCGGCCGACACCCAATCCAAGGGAGCACCAGAAGCTGGGCGGCCGCGATCATCGCCAGCGTTTCCCAGAGTTCGGCTTTGAACAGGCGTGCCGCTTGAATTCTCCAGTGAAACAGTGTGCGGCCCGCGCTTCCGAGAGCTTGCCAGGCCCGCACCCGCTCGATCGCTGGTCCCACAAACGCGTTGGTTTCCGCTTGGGACATGCGAGCGGCGTTCTCTGCCGCCTCGTAATCGGCCTGCAGCGCCGGGTCGCGCGGCCTGGGCGAAAGCACCAGCTCGCCGATTCGGCCAGCGGAATCGAGCTCCGCCAGCGAAGATTGTTCGGCGGATTGTGGATCGGATGCCATCTGCCTGGCCCGGGCAATCAACACGTCAAACGAATGCGTCGCCGGCGGCATCCGGCGACCCACGTCGAATTCGGCGGGCATCCTGCCAGAGTCGGTCCAGCGGCTCCAATCGGCCGTGAGGGCATAAATCGCGAACGATAATGCGAACAGGATCAAGCTGCGGCGAAGGTAGGCCTTGGCAGTTTGCAGCCGCGTGGTCGAGTTGCGTCGGCGCAAGTAGGTCAGGCGGAACGAGTACCCCACGATGAAAAAGAAACTCGGCATGATCGAGTCGGCATAGCTGAACCAACTCTCGTTGTGCTTCAGCTGCGCCGGGACGCTCAAGAACGGGGTGAGAAAATTGACCAGGCACATGCCGGCGACGGTGTAGCCGCGGAATTGATCAAGCGAGGCGAGCCGCGGTTTGTCGATTGCGGGCGGCGACATTGACATTCTCGACCGTGCGGCGCCGACGTCAGGGCGCGGCGGATCCGCGGCTGGCAACGGTTGGGTCTGTTTCTTGGAAGTGGATTCTGCCGTGCGCGGCTTCGGCGATCGCCGTTTCGACCAGCTTTCGAATTGCGGCGATTTCAGAGTCTGATATAGATTTTTTGCTTCTCCAAGTACCGCACGCAAGCATAGGTGAGCAGAAAGAAGAGCGCAAATCCGCACAAGCAATACCACAGCGGCGAGTCGTGAGGCACCAGTGACGACTCTTTCCCAGCGACCTGTTCCTCGATCACATGGTGCAGGAAATAGGCCGCCAGGGCATTGGTCCCGAAGGTTCGAAAGAAGCCGACCGACAGACCGCAAAGATCGCAGGCGATGACGAACAACCCGTAGAGCGCAAACGCAAAACCCGAGGCAAACGTGATGAACGACAGATTGGGCCCGCGTTTGCCCAGCATCCAATAGTTCCGGGGCCGATGTTCCAGCGAGGGTTGCGGATCGACCTTCGGATCGTCACGGGGTGGAGCGATAAACGGGGGTTCGGCAAGCAGCTCGCGCCACGTGCGATCTTTGACCCGATTCCACGCCGGAAGCACGGGACTTTCTGCCAGATCCAAGTTCGGGTACGCCTGCGACTGGTCGTCGAGGACTTGAAGCTTTGCCTCGACCTCTGCCTCGCTCCCTCCGTCCGGCGCTCGTCGGATTTTCATCAACCGTCGTTGCTCCCGCTGGCGCAGCATTCCGAGCCAGTTCCTTTCGGCCTGCTGTCGAACCCATTGAATGCGCCGCGCCTCGAGTTCCGGCGCCGACAGTTCGTACAGCCGCGTCAGGCACGACATGCCGTACCCCACCGCCATAAAGGCGATTCCCCAGACGATCAGTCGTCCGGCTCCGGCAGCCCGTGACTGCGCCCCGATCACCAGATCGTAGGCCAACGTGCCGGCGAGCATGGCGACGGCCCAGCACATTGGTCCGAAAAATCCGCCATCCCAACCGCGGCTATGACCGGTCATCCACAGCTTGGACATCCAATTGTCGTTGAGCGCGTAGAGGAAGTCCCAATTGAACCAGTAGGAAATCAACAAGTGCCCGCTGCCCAAAGCGACCAGGGCCACAAACCTGCCGAGAAAATTCCAACCGATAAATGGCAGCACCACCAGCTGCGTGACGCCGATAATCGCAAGCGTTTCCCAGAGGTCCGACTTCAACAGCTTTGCGGCCGCAATCCGCAAGTGCACGAGCAGCTTTTGAGTTTGAGAAAGGGCGTTCCAATCCTGGATTCGGCGCAGTGCCGGGCCCACAAATTGGCTCGCTTCCCGATCGGCGACATCCGCTGCCTGCCGGACCTGGTCCAGTCGAGGATCGCCCTTTGCCTGATTCAGGCGCGGGTCGACGATCGAGGCGCCCATCGCCGAGGCCTGTGCCAGGATCGCCCGCTCGTCGGCCCTCGGATTTGCCTCTCGCGCCTGGGAGATCAGCTCGTCGAAAGAGTGCGTTCGCGGCGCCTTCGGCCGGAAGGGCTGGAACTCCGGCGGCATTTCGGAGAATTGCTTCCAACTGTGAAAGTCACTGCCGAAACCGTACATCACAAGCGACACAACGACTAACGCGAAGGAACGTCGCACGTAGGTAAACACGGTCGGCCAGTAGCCCGCTTGTTGGCGTCGTCGCAGGAACGTCAGGCGAAAAGAAAAGCCGACTGCGAATAAGAAGCTCGGCATGATCGAGTCGGCATAACTGAAGTAAATGTCGTTGTGTTTGAGGACCGGGTGAATGACTGCGAACGAGGAGAGAAAGTTGACGACAAACATTCCGGCGACCGTGTAGCCGCGGAACTGATCCATCGAAGCGATGCGGGGCGTGGGACCTGGGCTTACGCTCATGAGGAACTCGATGGGCGGGGGCGTTGAGGCATCTCGCAAGAATAATCGAAAAGGCGGGCCAGCGCGGACTGCAGGAGGGCGAGCAATGCCTAGGGAGGTCTTCGCATCGTCAGGGCTTGAAGCCTAGGTCTTCAGCGAAAGTTGTTTCGAGCAGTCCCGAAACCGGTGCCGCAGCACCGCCGAGTCTTCGCGATAAATCTTTTGCGCTCGTCGGAGGCACTCGCCTTGCAGCTCCTTGCGCCAGTCGTCGATCAGCGCGAGAAGTCGCTCGTTGACATCCGGCAGCCCGGCGGCGACGCAGGCAGCAACCTCGACCCGCAACATGCCGAGGTCGTGATCGTCCCCCAGCTTCTGTTCGAGCTCGTGAAGCTGCTCAGCGAGCTTGATCACTGCCGGTGACGCCACTCGCTCGAGCATCTGGACCTGATGATAGAGATACTTCGCCTGCTTGCGGCACTCGTGCAGGTGTTCCGACGTCGTTTCCTTTTCGGCATCTTCCAGTGCGCGGCAGCCGGCTTTGCACGTGCGGCGCAAACCGCGGCGGATGGCGCGGCGGCCGTCGCGTGGCAAGGGCCAATTTACGGCCCGGCTTCGCCCATTCTCAATCGCCTCCCGCAATTCGTCCATCGCTTCGACGTTGCGCGCCAGCCGATCATGGACGTCGCACTGCCGGGCCTTAAGAAACCGCTCAAGCGCGTCGAATGCCGCGGGAGCAATATCGCTGCCGCGCTGCCTGAGCTTTTCGACGGCATCGACCAGCACGCGGGCATTCCGCACTTCCGAAAAGGCTGCGGCCGCGTCGCGCAGCGCTTCGTTTTCGTACTGGTAGAGCCGATCGCCCAATTCGTCGCGAACTAAGCGCAAGACGGCCCGGACGCGTTTGAATCGCTTGCGGACGTTGTGAATGGCTTCGTCGGCTGTGGCACCCAAGCGGCACAAATCGCGCAGCGCCTTGTCGAGTTGGCGACGAACGATTCGACCAACGTCCTTTTGGAAGGGCTCTCCAGGCCTGAGAGCAAAGGCGCCCGCCTTCGATTTTGAGTGCCGCTTGGCCGGTTCGGAAACAGCCGCGGCAGGGGGGGCACTCAAGTCTTGCAATGTCCTCCGCGCATGCCCCTGCGCCTTCCGACCGCCGGGCTGGCCACCTTGACCATTGTTCTTGGACCGCGCGCCCGAGCGTTCAACGCGTTTCCTTCGCTGATCTGCAGCCGCTTCGTGCGAGAGTTTCGCGCCTTGCAACCCCTGATCAGACTGGCCCGCCCCTGCGTCCAGCTCTGCCCACGTGTCCGCCGTCTTCAGATCAGCATCGTGCGGGTTGCTCATGTCATGACTCCCTAAGGCCCGCGGCGGCGCGGGCGGGCCGACTCCAAAGTACGGCCGCATTAGCCAAGCAAACTCAGTTCCGGTCCCTGCGGCGAATGCCGAGAAGCGCCCAGTCGTGACTCAGCGATCAAGGGGCACGACTTTTGCCCCGCTTGGGTCTCTGGTTCCATCTTATCCAAAAGGAGCGAAGCAATGTCGGACGAACTCTCAGGGAAGAAAGTCGCCATCCTGGTTGCCAACGGTTTCGAGCAAGTCGAGCTGACCGAGCCCAAGCGGGCGCTCGAAGAGGCCGGCGCTACGGCCTCCATCGTTTCGCCGGAATCGGGCAAGGTCAAGGGATGGAAGTTCACCAACTGGGGCGACGAGTTGAACGTCGATGTTCCCCTCGAAGATGCGAAGGCCGACGATTTCGATGCGCTCGTGCTTCCCGGGGGAGTCCTGAATCCGGACAAGCTGCGGCGAAACGAATGGGCCCTGCAGTTCGTCCGCGCATTTTTCGAGTCCGGCAAGCCGATCGCGGCGATCTGTCACGGTCCGTGGACGCTGATCGACGCCGGCGTTGTTGAAGGCCGCACCATGACCTCCCATCACTCGATTCAAACGGATTTAAAGAACGCCGGGGCGAACTGGGTGGATCAGGAGGTCGTCGTGGACAATGGACTGGTCACCAGCCGCTGCCCCGACGATTTGCCCGCGTTCAATCGCAAGATGCTCGAGGAGATCGCCG
>DASPSM010000583.1:0-3560 GCA_035623955.1 Planctomycetaceae bacterium | reverse complement strand
TCGTTGATCGCCCACACGATCAGGCTCTGCCCTCGGCGGCAGTCGCCGGCGGCAAAGACCTTTTCGACGTTCGTGCGGAACTTGCCGTCGGGCGCCTTGTAGTTGGCCCGTTCGTCGATTTCGACTCCCATCTGTTGCGAGGCGAGCGTTTCCGGCCCCAAGAAGCCGAGCGCCAAGAGCACGAGATCGCACTCGAAGATTTCCTCCGATCCTTCGACCGCGCTGAAGGGGGCCTTGCCGGCGGCCGGCTTCGACCAGTCGACCCGCACGGCCTTGAGCGCGCGAACGTTCCCCGCGCCGTCCGACTGGAATTCGACGGTCGAGATCGCGAACTCGCGCGGATCGCGGCCGAATTTCGCCGCCGCCTCCGCGTGGCCGTAATCGACGCGGAAGATCCGCGGCCACTGCGGCCACGGATTGTTGGCGGCCCGGGCGGCCGGCGGCGTCGGCACAATCTCGAAATTCACCAGGCTGCAGCAACCGTGCCTCATCGACGTCCCGATGCAGTCGGTCCCCGTGTCGCCTCCGCCGATCACGATCACGCGCTTATCCTTGGCGCTGATGTAGCGGCCGTCGCGCAATTGCGAATCGAGCAGGCTCTTGGTGTTCGCGTGGAGAAACTCCATCGCGAAATGAATCCCCTTCAGCTCGCGGCCCGGAATCGGCAGGTCGCGCGGCCGCGTCGCGCCGGTGCAAAGCACGACCGCGTCGAACTCTTTGAGCAATTGCCCCCCGGTGGGATCGCGGCCGACTTCTTTGCCGGTGAGAAATTCGATCCCCTCCTCGGCTAGCAGGTTGACGCGGCGCTCGACGATCCATTTTTCGAGCTTCATGTTGGGAATGCCGTACATCAGGAGCCCGCCGATGCGGTCGGAGCGCTCGAAGACGGTGACCTTGTGGCCGGCACTGTTGAGCTGGGCCGCTGCCGCCAGTCCCGCCGGCCCCGAGCCGACTACCGCGACCGTTTTTCCCGTTCGCGACTGCGGCGGCCTGGGCGTCACCCAGCCCTCCTCGAAGCCGCGGTCGATGATCGCGCATTCGATCGACTTGATCGTCACCGGCGGCTCGATGATGCCCAGCACGCACGAGCCCTCGCAGGGGGCCGGACAAACGCGGCCGGTGAATTCGGGAAAGTTGTTCGTCTTGTGCAGCCGGTCGAGGGCCTCGTGCCAGCGATCGTGATAGACCAGATCGTTCCACTCGGGAATCAGGTTGTTGACGGGACAGCCGGCCGCCATGTTGGCCATCAAGTCGCCCGTCTGGCAGAAAGGGACGCCGCAATCCATGCAGCGCGCCCCTTGCTCCCGCAGCCGGGCCGGATCGAGGTGCTCGTGGAATTCATTCCAGTCGAGCACGCGCAGCGCGGGGTCGCGGTCCTGCGGAGCGTATCGCGAGAATTCGGTAAAGCCGGTCGGCTTGCCCATCCGTTCGGTGCTCGTGGGTCGGTCGTGTTGTGGTGGTCAGTAACGAAAGGAGCGGGGCGGGTCTATCGTGAGCGAATTCGACGCGTTCTTAAGTTGTCAATGGCCGTTCGCGATTGTGGGACGGTGCCGGAAAGCCCCCTCACCCCCAGCCCCTCTCCCGCAAGGGGAGAGGGGAGAAGATTTGCACACAACGCAATCTTGCGACAAGCGGCGCCGCCACTGGAACTCTTCCCCCCTCTCCCCCTCGCGGGAGAGGGGCCGGGGGTGAGGGGGCCCAGCGTTCGGTGTCCCACAAGCGCTCACGGACATTTAGGTGCGTCCTCCCGGCCACGCGGCCACGGCGGCTGCGCGCTCGGTGTTGAGGTGGACGCCATCACCATCACTCGAGACCGCCCCGCGTCCCTCGGCAAGCTCTTGCAAGGCCCGCTTGTAATCGGTGGGCATAACTTTCTTGAACTTGGGCAAGCTGTGTTCCCAATCGGCAAGCAGACGAGCCGCGACGCTCGATCCGGTCCACTCCCGGTGATTGTCAATCAGGCGCTTTAGCTCCTCGATATCGTTCGGCTCGGCGACGGGCTCGAGCTCCACCATCTCCATGTTGCAGTTGACCAGTAATTCGCCGTTGGGATCGTAGACGTAGGCGATTCCGCCCGACATTCCGGCGGCAAAATTGCGCCCCGTCGGACCGAGGACGACGGCGCAGCCGCCCGTCATGTATTCGCAGCCGTGGTCGCCGACCCCTTCGACGACCGCGCGGGCTCCGGAATTCCGCACGCAGAAGCGTTCGGCCGCCTGGCCACGGAAGTATACCTCGCCGTGAATCGCGCCATACAGGGCGACGTTGCCGATGAGGATATTTTCCTCGGGGCAGAAGGTGGCGGACTTCGGCGGATAGACGACGATCCTCCCACCCGACAGTCCTTTGCCCACGTAATCGTTGGCATCTCCTTCGAGCTCGATCGTCACGCCGCGGGCCAGCCAGGCGCCGAGGCTTTGGCCGGCCGCCCCCGTCGCCTTGATGTGGATGGTGTCGTCGGGCAGGCCGTCGGGGCCCCAGTTCTTGGAGATCCGATGGCTGAGCATGGTGCCGAACGCGCGATCGATGTTCTCGATCGGCATTTCGACGCGACTGGGAAGGCCCTCGGTGATCGAGGCCCAGCACCTCTCGATCAGCTCGTTATCGAGCACTTCGTCGAGGCCGTGGTTCTGGGACGTCGTGCAATAGACCTGCACGTTCGAGCGCGGCCTGATGGCCGGTGTGAGCACGGGAGTCAGGTCGAGGCCGCGGGCTTTCCAATGGTCGATGGCGTGGTCCATCTCCAGTCGGTCGCAGCGGCCGACCATCTCGTCGATCGACCGGAAGCCGAGCTCGGCCATCAGCCGGCGGCATTCCTCGGCGACGAGGAAGAAATAGTTGATCACGTGTTCCGGCTGGCCCGTGAATTTCTTTCGCAGCTCGGGATCCTGCGTGGCGATTCCGACCGGGCACGTGTTGAGATGGCACTTGCGCATCATGATGCAGCCCAGGGCAATCAAGGGCGCGGTCGAGAAACCGAACTCTTCGGCCCCGAGCAGGCAGGCGATCACCACGTCGCGGCCGGTCTTCAGTTGGCCGTCGGTCTGCAGCCGCACGCGGCTGCGCAGGTCGTTGAGCACGAGCGTCTGGTGCGTCTCGGCAATGCCCAGCTCCCAGGGAAGCCCGGCGTGCTTGATGCTCGTCAGCGGCGAGGCCCCCGTGCCGCCGCTGTCGCCCGAGATGAGGATGTTGTCGGCGTGCCCTTTCGCGACGCCGGCGGCGATCGTCCCCACGCCCACTTCCGAGACCAGCTTGACGCTGATCCGCGCCGACGGGTTGGCGTTCTTCAGGTCGAAGATCAGTTGGGCGAGATCTTCGATCGAGTAGATGTCGTGGTGCGGCGGCGGGCTGATCAATCCCACGCCCGGCGTCGAGTGCCGCACGGCGGCGATGATGCGGTCGACCTTTCCGCCCGGCAATTCGCCCCCTTCGCCCGGCTTGGCTCCCTGCGCAATCTTGATCTGCAACTCGTCGGCGTTGGTCAGGTACCAGCTCGTGACGCCGAACCGCCCGGAGGCCACCTGCTTGATCGCCGAGCGTTTGGAATCGCCGTTGGCCAG
>DASPSM010000580.1:0-6065 GCA_035623955.1 Planctomycetaceae bacterium | reverse complement strand
TCGTTGATCTTGCCGATCGTACCGGGTCCGATTAGACCGCCAATATTTCCCATCGAATTGATCAGGGCGATCCCCCCTGCGGCCGCGACTCCGCTTAAGAACGAAGTGGGCAACGACCAAAAGACGGCGAGCATGCTCATGATGCACATGATCGCCAGACAGAACCCGAATAATCCGACGGCCGGGCTGTCCGAAAAAGCGGCCATTGCCCAGCCGAGCGCGCTCAAGAAGCCCGGGATGGCGACGTGGAGGCGATTCTTCCCGGTGCGGTCGGCCCAGGCCCCATTGACGAGCATCGCAACGAGTCCGCACGCGCTCGGCGCGGCCGCGATGAAGCCGACTTGCATCTCCTTCGCGTGCGGAAACCGGCTCCGAATCAGTTCAGGAAGAAACAGGCCGCCCGCATTGGATCCGGTCGCGATCAGGAAATAGAGCAGGATCAGGAGCCACACGCGCGGCTCGGTGAGCGTGCGACGGAAGTCGGCTCCGTGTCGTTGTTCCCGGTAGTGTTCTTCGTGCTTCATTTGCCGGACCAGCCACGTGCGTTCGTCATCGCTCAGCCAGTGTGCCTGTTCGGGACGGTCGGTTAGATAGAACAGGGCACACGCACCGAGGGCGATCGAGGGAATGCTCTCGAGGAGAAATACCCACTGCCAGCCGCGCATTCCGGCAACTCCGTCCAGGTATTGAGTGATGACTCCCGAAATTGAGTTGGTCAACATGCCGGCGACCGCGTTGCCCGCCATGAAACTGGCGAGCGCCCGCGTCCGCTGGGCCGTCGGAAACCAGTAGGTGAGGTAATAGATGATCCCGGGGAAAAACCCCGCCTCGGCGACGCCCAAGAGGATGCGCACGGTGCAGAAGCTCGCCGGACCCATCACGAGCGCCGTGGCTGCCGAGACCAGCCCCCAGCTGATCACGATGCGTGAGATCCACAGCCGCGCGCCCGTGCGGCGCATCATGAGGTTGCTGGGGATCTCAAACACCAGATAGCCGAAATAGAACAGCCCGGCGCCGAAAGCGTAAGCGGCGCTGGTCATCCCGATATCCGCTTGCAGGGTCTCCTTGGTAAAGGCCACGTTGTTGCGGTCGAGCAGGTTGCAGAGGTAGAGCAAGAGCAGAAAGGGGATCAGGCGCACCGCCACTTTGCGGATTGTCCGCGTCGATCGCGCGCGGTCGATTTCAGCGTCCGACAAAGGCAGGTCGCGACTGCTCACTGAAACCCTCATCATGCGTTGAGGGCACGGTCCGCACCAAGGACTCTCCCATCGGAATGGGTGAGGCTTCGTGTAGAATCCGAAAATCTTTTGAAAATCTGTCCCCGGGGCGGTTGCCCGTTCGTCAAAGGGGTGACGACCGGGATACACCGGATCGAGCGAGAGAGCAACACCACACAAAGGAACCGCGAAAATGGCCAAGTACCTGTTTGTTTACCGTGGCGCTCCCGATGCGGAGGCCAAAATGCCCCCCGAGCAGATGCAGCAAGTCATGCAGAAATGGGGCGCCTGGATCGGCGAAGCGATGCAGAAGGGCTGGATGGTCGACCCCGGCGACGCCCTCTTGCCGGAAGGGCGCGTCGTCCGCGGCAAGGTCGTGAAGGATGGCCCGTTCGTCGAGTCGAAAGAAGTCGTCGGCGGCTATTCGGTGGTCGAAGCTCCCACGATCGACGCGGCGGCCGAGCTGGCCAAGGGCTGCCCCGGCTTGCTCTACGGCGGTGCGGTCGAGGTCCGGACCCTCGCCGGTCTGGCGGCTCAGCTGTAGAGGGCTGTTTGACGGATCGGACCGTCCGAGAGCGCTGGCGCGCTCGGACTCTTAAGCCCTCGCAAGAGGGCGTCAGAAAATAGCCCAGGGCTTCAAGCCAGCTAAAGCCCTGGGCTACTATCTGCGGCCCCTGACGGGGCGAATCATCACCTATCGAGCTCCTCCTTGGACCGAAAAGGACACACCATGAAACGAGTCACACTGCTCACGTTTGCTTTGGCAACAACCGCGATGGCGTCTTTCGCCCTGGCCGGCGAAGATCACGCCCATAAGGCGCCGCCGAAAAACGCCGACCTCGAAAAGTTCAAAGCGCTTGTCGGCACCTGGGAGATGACCGGCCTTCCCGACGAACACAGCGGCGGGATGGCGGGGACGGTCACGTACAAAGTCACCGCCGGCGGCAACGCCGTCCTCGAAACGGTCTTTGCCGGCAGTCCCCACGAGATGGTCACGCTCTACTACGTGCAGGGGGACGGTCTGGCCCTCACGCATTACTGCGTGCTGGGCAACCGGCCCCATATGAAGAGCGTGCCGACGACCGAGGCCAATCAAATCCGCTTCCGCTGCCCCGAGGGGGAAGATCGGGCAGTCGAGGCCGAGGAGCACATGCACCAGGCGACCTTCACCTTTCTCGACCCCGACCACTTAAAATCGGAGTGGGTCCTTTATAAGGACGGCAAACCCGAGCAGACTCACGCATCGACCTTCGTGCGGAAAAAGAAATGAGCCGCGGCGTTCAGCCCGAGGGAGCCCCTGCTTTCTCTTCTCAGCCGGAATTGGTCGCGCCGCTCGTGGAGCATTTTTTCCGCCACGAAGCGGCGCGGCTCGTTTCGGTGCTGACGCGGGTCTTCGGCTGGCGAAATTTCGACCTCGTCGAAGACATGGTGCAGGCGACGCTGCTGGATGCCCTGCAGGCGTGGCGCGGGCAGGTCCCCGAAAACCCGAGCGCCTGGCTGCATAAGGTCGCGAAGAACAAAATCCTCGACGCTCTGCGTCGCAACGAGGTCGGCCGGCGGGTCACCGAACAGCTCGCCGCCGAAAAACTTGCCACAGAGCAGACGCCGCGCGAGCACGAACTCGACGAGCTGTTTTTGGACTCCGAAATCGAAGACAGCCAGCTGAAGATGATGTTCGCCTGCTGCCATCCGCGCTTGGCGCGGGAAAACCAGCTGGCGCTGACGCTCAAGGCGCTCTGCGGTTTCGGCAACTCGGAAATCGCCCGCGCGCTCCTGGTCGAAGAAGAAACGGTCAAGAAGCGGCTGCAGCGGGCGACTCGCGAGCTCGTCGAGCATGAGATTCAGCTCGAGCCTCCCCCGTCCGAGGATTTAATCGCCCGGCTCGACGGCGTGCACCAGGTCCTCTACCTGCTCTTCAACGAAGGCTACAGTTCGTCCCAGGGCGACCTTGCGATTCGCGAAGACCTGTGCGAAGAGGCCGCCCGGTTGTGCCACCTGCTCTGCTCGCAGGAGCGGTTCGCCACGCCGCCGACGCAGGCGCTGATGGCGCTGATGCTTTTTCACGCCGCCCGTTTCGACGCGCGGCTCGGACCGGACGGATTTGTGCTTTTGATGGAAGAGCAGGATCGCGGCAAGTGGAACCGCGCTCTCATCCACCGCGCCCAGCAGTTTCTCGACCTGTCGGCCCGCGGCACCGCCGTTTCCGTTTATCATCTCGAGGCGGGTATCGCGCTCTACCACTGTGCCGCCAGAAGTTTTGAAGCAACCGACTGGCCCGCGATCTTGCGCCTTTACGACGCGTTGATCGGCCTGCACCGTTCGCCGGTGTATCTGCTGAACCGGGCAATCGTCGTGGCCCAGATCGAGGGGCCGACCGCGGGCATTCACGCATTGGACAAAGCGGGCCTCGATCCGTCGCTGCAGCGGTACTATCTCTACCATGCGACGCTGGGCGAGTTTTACCGCCGCGCCGGCGACTTCGCCCGCGCCCGCCGCCACCTCGAAGTGGCCCGCAAGAAGACGAATTCCCGCTTCGACCGCGAGATCATCGATCGCCGATTGGCGAGTTGCCGGTAACGATGCCTTCGCAGACATTTTGCGGTGCAAGCGTAAGTTCGAGACAAGACGGTGACTAAACGTTGCGTCACGGAATTTGAGTTGGGCCACACCTTCCCAAGCCGACGACTTGTCGTCGGTTCTTCCTTCCAGTGCCGGATCCGACGACAAGTCGTCGGCTTGGGGAACTGAACGCGGCAATGATTCCATCGTGGCTAGTGCTACCTACGTCGTTCTCACTCGGGCGAACCGAAGCCATTCGACCCCTGTGCAGCGCTGGGGCCCACGTTGGAATGCCGAGCCATGCGTGAGTATGCTGTCAGATGCCGGCCAAGCAACAGGGCGTCCGCGCGGCGCCTCCTGCCAATGCCATTCACGACACGGCCATTCAGGACACAAGCCATGACGAAGAACGTGCTCAAACTGCATCGCCGCGGGTTTTTGAAGACGGCCGCCTCGGCCGGTGCCGCGGTGCTGGCCCCGACGATCATTCCCGCCTCGGCCCTGGGCAAGGGCGGCTTCGTTCCCCCCAGCGAGCGGATCATCATGGGGGGCATCGGCATCGGCAACCGCGGGACCTATGACCTCGGCTGCTTCCTCGAGCAAAAGGACGCCCAATTCGTCGCCGTCTGCGACGTGAAGGAAGTCCGCAGGATCGCCGCGAAGAAGCGCATCGACGAGCGGAACGGCAACAAAGACTGCGTGATGATTCGCGACTTTCGCGAGTTGCTCGATCGCAAGGACGTCGACGCTGTCCTGATCGCTACCGGGCCGAACTGGCACGCGACGGCCGCGATGAATGCGGCCCGCGCCGGCAAGGACATGTACTGCGAAAAGCCCTGTACCAAGAACATCGCGCAGAGCCTGGCCCTGGCTGACACGATGCGCCGAACAGCCCGAGTCTTTCAGGCCGGAACGCAGCGCCGGAATCTGCCGCACTTCGCGTTTGCCTGCTGGCTGGCTCGCACTGGCAAGCTCGGCAAACTCAAACGCGTTTACGCTCACCCCGCCGGAATGACGCCGGTCACCAGCGGCTGGATGCCTCCCGAAAAAGAGCCGCCGATCGAGCAGGTCGACTGGAACATGTACCTCGGCCCGGCAGCCTGGCGTCCGTTCAACGCCAAGCAGCTCGACGGCTTCAACTTCGAAAAGGGAGGCGGAATGGTTGGCGGCGGCGTGCTCGAGTGGGGCTCGCACTGCGTCGACTTGTGCCAGTGGGCTGTCGGCAACGATGGCTGGGCGCCGATCGAATACAACCCGCCGAAGGAGGGCCAGATCGTTTGCCGCTACCCCAACGGCGTCGAGTTGATCTTCCGAGAAAAGGATTGGATTCCGCTCGGCTCGTGCCCCGTCCGCTTCGAGGGGGAGACCGGCTGGGTCGAAACGGGCGACAGCGGCAAGTTCGTCCTCAGCTCGCCCGAGCTCTTGGCCGGCCGAACGATCCCCGAGATTGGCGGCTACCCGGCGACCTTCCACGTACGCGACTTCCTCGACGCGGTGAAGGCCCGCAGCCAGCCGAAAGGCAACGCCGACACAGCCTGCTTCGCACACATTGCCTGTCACGCGACGAACATCGCGCTCTATCTCAACCGCAGCATCAAGTACGACCTGGCCAGGCACGAATTTATCGGCGACGAAGAGGCCAACCGTCTGCGCTCCGAGGCGATCCGCGAGCCTTGGCGGATTTAAGGCACTGACCGTGGATTTCCACCGGACACCGCTCCCGATCTTCACCCGCGCTTTCTTTCAAAGATGTCAACCAACATTCGGAATATTGCCGTGCATTTCACTCGCCTGAATAGCTGTACTGCCTGGTCGCAGTTTGGCAACAACAACGGGATGACCCCTCACCCCCAGCCCCTCTCCCGCAAGGGGAGAGGGGAGAGGATTTACGTAGGGCGAGTATTCGCAATCTGTGATCCTCTCCCCTCTCCCCTTGCGGGAGAGGGGCTGGGGGTGAGGGGGGCATTTCGTCGACGGGCCAGATTCGCGTGCGGCCGTCTCGCTGCGACCACTATCCTGCTCCTCGCCTCTGCCACCGTCACTCAAGCCGCCGGCTGGACGATGGAAGGAGGCCGGACTCCTTCGCCCAAGAAAGAGGCCGACCTGATCAAGATCCTCCAGTCGGACGCTCCCAAGGCGAAGAAAGCCGATGCCTGTAAGGACCTGGCGGTCTATGGCTCACCGAAAGCCGTTCCCGAACTGGCCAGGCTTCTGTCTGACGCGCAACTCGCATCTTGGGCGCGGATCGCGCTCGAGGCGATTCCCGGCCCGGCGTCCGACACGGCGTTG
>DASPSM010000564.1:0-3537 GCA_035623955.1 Planctomycetaceae bacterium | reverse complement strand
CTGGATGAGAAGACCTTTGGGGTCAGCTAACAAGGCGCCCTTCACGAACAGCATCGCACAGTAGTCTTTGAATCCATGTATCAAGACGACGTTTTTCTTCTGAAACGTGTAGCAGGGAACGCCCCATTTCAATTCTTCGGTGAGCTCACAGTCCAGAATGATCGTGCGCAGTTTCTCAAACTCCTTCCGCCACTTCGTTTGTCTGCTCAAAAACCCATCGACTTTGGGATTCGTTTGATTCATTGATCGATTCCTTGCGTCGCGACTGCCGTTATCGCTGCGGCGTATTGCGGCCTGGTTCATGAGGGTCTTCAGGTTTTGGCTTCGAGACGGCTCGCGTCCAGTTGACCTGCAAAACAGCATGTCCCGCAAGTGTCGCAGTCCACGCCGCCGCCCGGCCCGGCCGGTCAGTCGGCCTCGAACAGCCTCGCCCCGCGGTGCAGCCGATCGACGATCTGCCACGTCTGTTCTTGCGAGCGCATCGTCGGCGAGTGGGCGGCCAGGTAGCGCGTGGCGGCGATTAAAATGTGTCGGCGGCGGGTGAGGGCATCGGCTGCTGCTGCGCCCTCTGACAAAAGTTGGTGTTGGCGGATGGCGGCTTCGATCGTTTGGATCGTGTGGAAGTCGCGGTCTTCGCGCAACAGCAGGTTGCCGAGCGTGGCCAGCAGGCGTCGTTCGTCTCCGCCGCCAGCGAGGTAGCGGACGACCGTCTGAGCCGACTGGTTGACCTGGTGCCGCTCGTTGAGCTGGCGGGGGAGTTCTTGCAGGAGCTCGTGCGCGTCGGCGGTCGGCTGCTTTTCAGCTTCGGGGATGGGGACGGCCGGCACGTTGAGGAAGCGGTCGAGGTAGACGCTCATCGCCGCGTCGAACACGCCCCGCAGCAGCTCGGGCGACGCTGTGCGGCGGAGGCCTTGCTGCACCGCGTTGGCAAACGTGAATGTGTGCAGGGCCGTGTCCCAATCGCGGAACTCGTTACTCGTGGGGAAGCGAGCGATCCGCAGGGCCGCCGCGTAGACGACCTGCCCGGCCAGCTCCACCGGCGGGCAGCCGTCACGCAGGGCGCCCAAGAGCGCGGCGATGATTCGCTCGGGATCGTCGCACAAGAGAGTCTCGGCGAAGGGTGCAAAAGAAGAAGAAGAAACGGAGAAAGAGCCCTCACCCCGGCCCTCTCCCATCGGAATGGGAGAGGGAGAAAGACGGCCGGCTTCGAGCGCTTGCGGCAGCTCGGCGAAGGCGTTCTCCAACAAAACGATCAGGTCGATCGGGTGTCGCCATTCGTTTGATTCCTCCATGCGGTCGGCGCCGGCGTAGGTGGTGACGAGGCTGGTGAGGGCCGGCTCGGCGTAGCTCCAGCCGGCGATGTCGAGCGCCTCGAAGGCCTTGTTCGTGAAGTCGAGCGGGTGGCCGATGTCGATGTAGCGATGGTCGGTCGCCGCAGAGAAAAGCATGTCGGCCATCTGCCGCGCGTCGGCTCCGGCCTGCACTGCCGAGGCAATGCATCGCTCGGCGCCTTCGGCATCGCGGACCTCGATGAATTGGCGGAACCATTTTTTGAGCGTGGCGAGATTCGCGTTCTTATCGGGGAGCGGTCGGACGGCGAACCGCGGAGCCTCGCCGTCGCAGTCGTTGGCCACGGCCGAGAGTCCGTGAAACAGGGCCCGCGGCCGATCGGCCGGATCGAGGAAGGGCAACAAGTTCTGCAGGCAAGTGAGGATCGTGAGCCCCTGCCCCCAGCCGGCCCGGCGGTATCGCGTGCCGAAGTCGAGCCCGACCTCGAACGGCTCGATGGAATGCGCTTGGGCGTCGAGCAGCGAGAGGACCGACTTGCCCAGCACGAGCGAGATGTTCCGCTCGAGGCCGACCTTCAGCCGCTCGAGCTGGTGCCGCCGCGGGTCGGCGGGGGGCGTGAGGTCGACCCAGACGGCTCCGCCGCGGATTTCGGTGGGGAAGGAGCGGACGTCGTCGGCCCATTGATCGAAGGTTCCGCCGGTCTCTAGATCGAAGCGGGCGTGATGCCAGTGACAGGTGAGGATGCCGTCGCAGACGCTGCCGCGCGGTCGACAATCGCTGCCCGCACATGGGGTTTCCTCATCGATGCGGTTCGGACCGAGCTGGGCGAACAGGCGCTCGGGCAACTCGTCGCGGCCCGCCAGCGCAACACCGAGGCCGCGTACGCCGAAGCGATGCAGGGTGCCAGAGGTTTGGGCGGGCGGGTCGAGCGGCTCGCCGAGCTGCGCAATCGCGACGGCTACATGGCGGAGTGGGCGCCTCGCGGCCGCGGATTCCTGCTCGTCGAGAATCATTGCCCGATCTGCGCGGCGGCCACGGCCTGCAACGGCTTTTGCCGTGCGGAACTCGAGCTGTTTACGAACGTGCTCGGGCCGGGCGTGAGCGTGAAGCGCGTCGAGCACATCGTCGAGGGGGCCCGCCGCTGCGCGTACGAAATCGTGCCGCAGAAGAGTCACTAACAGCGGTTCCGGCAAGCTGCGAAAACCCCCCCCCGTCCCGGTGGCGTTTCCGCCGCTTCGAATCTAAATTTGAGCCTCGTCGTTGCGTTCACGCGCCGGATCGCGGGCGACAAGCGGGCCAGGCTTCGTTCGGGGAACGAGCGGAAATGCAGATCGAAAAAAGTTCGCGGGGAGACCTGCTGGAACTGACGGTGCGCGGCCGGCTCGACAACGATTCGTCGATCTATTTCCGCGAAGAGATCGAAACGTGCGCCCGCGAGGGCTGGCACCGCATCCTGGTCGATCTGGGCAACGTCAGTTACATCAGCTCGTCGGGAATCGCGGCCCTCGTCGACGCCAGGCAGCGGATGGACCGCCTTTCCGGCTTTTTCGGCATTCACAATCCGAGTGCCGAGGTCGAGGAAATCCTGCGGCTCACGCGACTGCTGAAAACGCTCAGCTGCGATCCGCAGAAGGCGCGGTCGGGCCCTGGGCTGAGCAAAACGACCGCGGCCCTCTCGTCGGATACGCGATACGCCGAGGAAAGCGGTCTCGAGCTGGCGATCTATACGCTGGGCGAGTCGACTCCGCTCGCCTGCCGCGTCTTCGGCCGTCCACAGTCGCTGTTCGATGCGAAGAAATCTCAGGCCGAGCCACCCAGCGTCTCCTTCGGCTCTCGAACGTTCGGACTGGGGCTGGGAGCCCTCGGCAATTCGGCGCAGGGCGATCCGGCGCAGACCGATTTTGCCCAGGGCCCTCGGTACGGCGAGTTCCTGGCGGTGGCGGGGGCCGTCGCCCAGTCGCCCCGCAAGATCCACGCGCTGCCCGACTATTTGCTGGCAGCGGGCGATTTTGTGCCGGCGGCGCAAGTGCTTTACGGCGTGCAGTGCGAGGGGGAGTTCCCGGTGCTGATCCGCTTCAGCCCCTCGGAGGCGGGGACGCAGTTCGGCCTCTCGACGATCGTCGCCAGAGCGCTCAAGCAGATCAATGCGCGGCTGGCGGGCTTCGTGATCCTGGCCGACTGTGCCGGGCTCGTGGGCGCGCAACTGCGTCAGTCGCCGGCGAAATTGCCGCAGGACGCCGATCGCTT
>DASPSM010000081.1:0-2634 GCA_035623955.1 Planctomycetaceae bacterium | reverse complement strand
TTCGCAAAGATCCTGGGTTATCCGCTCAAGCGTTGTGAAAGCCGCCGCGATTTGCAGGCGCTTTTGAATCGGGTCGCCGGCCGGCCGCATGAGCGGGCCATCAACTATGCCCTGTTGCGCAGCCTCAAACAGGCCGAATATACGGTCGCCGAGGTGGGTCACTACGCCCTCGGCGTCGACGACTATTGTCACTTCACCAGTCCGATCCGCCGCTATCCCGACCTGACCGTGCACCGCGCGGTCGCCGACGTGCTCTTCGATCGCAAGAGTCGGCGGGGGGGCGACCTCGTGGCGCTGGCGAAGATCGCTCGGCATAGCTCGGTGCAAGAACGCAAAGCCGAACAGGCCGAGCGCGAGCTCATCAAGGTCAAGCTGCTAACGTATCTCGAGGATAAAATCGGACTGGAGATGGACTCTCTGGTCACCGGTGTCGAGCGATTCGGGTTGTTCTGCCAGGGGTTCGAGATTCCTGTCGACGGACTCGTGCATATCACGGCCCTCGATCGAGGCGATTACTACGAGTTCGACGAGGCGACTTTCAGCCTCGTCGCCCGCCGCTCGGGCCGGCAATACCGCTTGGGAGATCGACTGCGCGTCAAGGTCATGCATGTCGACGTCGACCGCCGAGAGCTCGATTTTGCAATCGTAGCCGAGCGAACCAAGTCGCCCCACAAACACCGCGCGGAACGCGAGCATTCCCGCAGACAGCGTCATCCGCGTCCCAAGCATTCCGAGCGCAGTCAGACTCCGGAGGAATCGACCGCCATCCGCGGTCGCCGCCGTGAGAAAAAGCGCCGCCGGGCCGAGCGTCGCGGTCAGAACGGCCGGCGTTCCGGTCGATAGAAGGCGTGCCTCGTCGGAGTTGGTAATTGTGCGCAGGGAGGCTCACGTCATCGCGCGCAATCCGCGGGTCAGGCGCTCCAGCCCCTCGCGAAGGTCCTGCGGCGAGCCGCCGAAGCCAATGCGAAAGTGGTCCGCGCAGTTGCCGCAGAAGAACCGGCCCGGGGAGACGAGGACGCCGAACTCCTCGTGTAATCTCGAGGTGGCAACGTCGAGTGCCCCACGGCCGGTCCAGCGAGGGAAATAGAGACAGCCCGCAGCCGGGATGTCCCCTTGAAGCAGGCCGCCGAGTCGTAATTCCTCCGTCCCCTCAGCCATCAAAATCCGATTCTTGGCAAGGTGCTCGAGACTGCTCCTGAGGAGCTCGTCGAGCTGCTCGAACGCCATGAGCGAGAGCCCTTCCAGGATTTTGGAGCCGATGCTCTCGAACTGAACCCAGTCGGCCAGCAGTTGGGGGTAACGTTCTTTGTCGGCAATGACCCATCCGCACCGGAGTTGTCCCAGCCCGAAGGTCTTTGTCAGGCTGCTGACCGTGATGATGCAGGGATCGAGGTCGGCCGCAGTGCGAAACGGCTCCGGACCAAGCCCGAGAAACGTCTCGTCGACGATGAGCGTGATTTTGGGAGAGACGCCGGTTGCGGCACGGGCCAGCTGCCCGAGCTCATCGCGCGAAAGAAGGCTGCCGGTCGGATTGTGCAAGTTCGACACCACGAGCGCGTCGGTCGTCGGCCGAACGGCCCGGCTGAATGCCGAAGCAATGTCGCCGGCCGCGCGCTTCAGAGGAATCGGAACGTGTGTCATTTTGGCCCCGTAGCGTGGCGGGAGAATCGCGAGGGGCTGGTAGGTTGGCGATTCGATCAGCACTTCTCGGCCTGCGATCCCGGCGAAGAGCGACTCGCAAACCAGGCGATAGGCGGCCGACGCGCCGGCGGTAAGGTAGATCTCGCGATCGCTGGGGACGCGGTAGGTTCGCCGGATCGCCTCTTTCAGCGCCGGCAAGCCGAACTCGTTATTGGGTGCCATCCGTTCGAGCAGGTTTGGCAGACGCTCGCGGCAGACGCGCTCGAACCAGGTGTCGATCGTCGGTGTATGGACACCGGAGGTCGAAAGGTTGACGACGCCGCGTCCCGTCGGCTGCTCGAGCGCCACGACGTTGTGTTTGATCCACCCGACGAACGACTCAGGCGATCCAACCATCCGATATCTCCAACACGGCCACACAGCTGCCGGCTCGGCGCGTAACGTGAGTGCCCCTCGTGAATAACCTCGGGCGCCGGCATACAGGCCAGCTTACAGCAGACGCTGGACTATTTGCGCTTGGTCGACCGGCCGGGCCGCTTTTTTCGAGCCGGCTCTTTTCCCGTCGAGGGAGACTTTGCGGCGCGCGGCTTGGAGCCTCCGGCGGCTGGTTTAGCACCCGTGACGGGAGATTTCGAGCGCGCGAGCAACTTTGCAGCCGCTGGTTTCTTCGGTGCCGCCCCGCGATTTTTGGGAGTTGCGCCATGGGCCTCAGCGGGCGGCTCAGACTTTTGGCCGTTATTCGCGGCTTTGGTCTTGCGGGTGCGCTGGTTGCGGACGGGGCCGCCGCGGGCCACTTTTTCGGCGGCCCATTGGGCCACCTGCTCGAACGTCACGGCTTCGAGAGGAGTCCCTTTCGGAATCGTGACGTTGATGGCGCCATAGCGCACGAAAGGACCGTACCGCCCCTCGAAGATGGCGACCGGGCTGCCGTCTTCCGGATGTTTCCCCAGCTCGCGGACGGGCGTGGCGCTTGCACGTCTCCGCGCCTGCTTG
>DASPSM010000553.1:0-3460 GCA_035623955.1 Planctomycetaceae bacterium | reverse complement strand
ACGGGCACGCGACGTGAGCGACTGGCCGCCTGGATCACACATCCCGAAAATCGCCGCTTCGAGCGGGCGACCGCCAATCGCATCTGGGGCCTGATGTTCGGCAAGCCGTTTCACGCCCCCGTCGACGATCTGCCCGATCCGTCGGCCGACGCGGACAAAGAGTTGCTCGATCTGCTCGGGGCGGATTTCCGAGCCCATCACTGCGACTTGCGGCGGATGATCCGCGTGATCGCCGCGTCGCGCCCGTATCGCCTCGACTCAGTGGGCGAAGAAATGAGTGTTGCCGCGAAGGAGCTGGCGCCGAAGTCTGTTCACCATTCGCAATCGACCGGCGCCCCGACCACGGAGTGGAACAAAGACAGCGATAAGTCCGGCGACGCAACGGCGGTGGCTCCTGCTGACGGGGCCGCGGCTTGGGCCAGCTTTCCGCTGACGCGGCTGCGACCGGAGCAGTTGATCGGAGCGATGTTGCAGGCGCGTTCCGCCCGGACCATCGATCAGAATTCGCACCTGTTTGTGCGGGCGACTCGATTCCTTCAGGAGGCCGATTTCGTCAAGGAGTACGGCGACCTGGGCGAGAACGAGCTCGACGATCGAAGCGGAACGATCTCGCAGGCGCTGCTGCGAATGAACGGCAAGTTTGCCGCCGACGCGATCAAGGCCGATCCGCTCAATGCGTCGGCCCGGCTGAGCACCTTTGCCGGCAGCGACGCCAACTGCCTGGAAGGCTGCTATCTGATCGCGCTTTCGCGCCGGCCGACTCAGGCAGAGAGCGACTATTTTCTGCAGCAGCTCGCCGCCGGCGCGAAAGGCCGGGCGCAAGTGGTCGAGGATATTCTCTGGAGCCTGTTCAATTCCCCGGAATTCTCCTGGAATCATTGAGGGCAAGAGATGACAAGCCGCGCCGGCATCGTAACTTCTCCTGAGTGCTTGTCCCGCCGCGATCTGCTGCGGACTGCGGGGGCGCTGGGACTGAGTTTTCTGCTCCCGCCGCTCGAGGCGCGAGCTGCGCGCGAGCGCGGCGCCGCGCGCAAGAAGTCGCTGGTGACGATTTGGCTCGAAGGCGGGCCAAGCCAGCTCGAAACGTGGGATCCGCATCCCGGCACGAAGATCGGCGGCCCGACGAAGGCGATCTCGACCGCCATTCCGGGCGTGCAAATCGCCGACACTTTTCCGGCGGTCGCCGCGGAGCTTGGCTCCCTGTCGCTGATCCGCTCGCTGGTGTCGAAAGAAGGAGATCACGAACGTGGCTCGTATTTCCTCAAGACGGGATACCGACCGGACCCAACGCTACGACACCCGTCGCTGGGAGCGATCCTCGTCAACCAGGTTCCGGACGCCTCGCTGGTTATTCCGGAGCACATCGCGATCGGAAATGCGCAGTGGCCGCCCCGCGGCGGGTTTCTGGGCGATGCGCTCGACGCGTTTCGCGTTTACGATCCCGGCCGCGACGTCCCCAACTTGAAGGCGCCGGTCGAGCCGGCGCGGCAAACCCGCCGCGTGAGCAATCTCGAAGTGGTCTCCAAGGCGTTCGAGCGGGGCCGGAGTGCCCAGGTCGAAAAGACTTTGCACCAGCACATGATCGAGCGGGCGCTCGAGATGATGTCATCCGATCAGCTCCGCGCGTTTCAAATTGAAGGCGAACCGCGGAAGCTGCGCGACGCCTACGGCGACAGCACGTTCGGGCGAGGCTGTCTCGTGGCGCGGCGGCTGGTCGAAGCGGGCGTGCGTGCCGTTGAAATCACCCTCTCTGGATTCGATACGCATGCCAACAACTTCAATGGGCACCGGGAGAACGCCCGCGTCCTCGACCCGGCCCTGGCGACACTGCTTCGCGATTTGCGCGAGCGAGACTTGTTGCAGTCGACCGTGGTGCTGGTGATCGGCGAATTCGGCCGCGCCCCCGCCATCAATCCGCTCGATGGCCGCGACCACTGGCCCAGCGGCTTTTCGTGCCTGATCGGCGGAGGCGGCCTGAAGAGCGGCCTGGCGATCGGCTCAACGGATCCCGAGGGGCGCGAGAAGACGCCGCACGAGCCGGTCGAAGTCGCCGACCTGTTCGCGACGATCCTCAAGACGTTTGGCGTGGACTACGCCCACGAAGTCATCACGCCGATCGGCCGCCCGATGGCATTCAGCTCGGGCAAACCAATCTCGCGGCTGCTCGCTTGATCCCGAGCGGGGGGGTGTCAACCCCCCGAGCGCGAATGAGCAGGCGCAGTCGAATCGCGATCCCTCGGCCAGCTCACGCTGGCCGCTCAGGGGCATTCTCCGGGGCGCTCGGCGCACGTTCCGTCACCGGTGCTGCGCGAAGTACCCATCCGCGAAGTCGAAGAGCCGGCTCCAGTATGCCTTGCTCAATTCGTGCTTCGTGTTGCGGTGGTACTGCACGAGGTCGCCGACGGCTGCGCCGGTCAAGGGCTCTTCGTCTCGCACGACGCCGGAGCCGACGAGTCCGCGCGCGCCCAGAAACTTATCAACCTTGTCGGCGGCTTTCAGGGCACGCAGACCACTTGACCCGTTGGCCCACTTATCCTGATCCCCTTCGCTGTCGAAGATCGGCCGCGGGGCGACGAGGCACATCAACAGGTGCTGATCGACGGGCAGTTGGTCCTCGTGACCAGCGAACTTCGGGAAGGTGCCATTGAACCAGTGCGGAAAGACGTGAGTGATCCGTGCGATCGTTTCCTGGTCGTTGTCGCGAGACAGCGCGCAGCCGCCTGTCCCTGATTGGTGGGGCGCGACAAGCGCGATCCGGTCGTCGAAGGCTGCCGCCACGAGGGCCGTTTTTCCCAATCGCGAATGCCCCGTCGCGCAGATTCGCCTGTGGTCGATGTCGGACCGCGTCTCCAAGTAATCGACGACCCGGCTCAGACCCCATGCCCAAGCGCGAAGTGTCCCCCAGTCGTGTTCGCGCGGCGCCGTTTGCCCGGGGACAAAATAATGCGGCTGAACGCCGTCGGTCGGATCATTTTTGTCCGGATCGACGTCGCCATCGTAGAAGGTCGCAATCGCGTAGCCGCGATCGATGGCGTTTTCGATCGCCCAGGCGCCCGCTTGCGCTCCCCGGCCGGCGTCGGTGGCGCGATGCTGCACGCAGCCTTTGCAACTGTCGGGCATCCAACTGTCCGGCAGCGCGATCGACGGATCGTTCAAAACCGCGTGGTTGCCGCAGAAATTGAGCGCCACAAATACCGGGGCCGCCGTTTGCCGTTTGTTCGGGACGACCAGCAGCAAATTGATGGGGGGCGTCCCCGGCGGCCCGAAGGTGATGCGGACCTCATCGAGTGTGGCCTTTCCGCCGAAATAATGCGGATCGTGCCGCACGATCGTGCCGACGACGTTCTGCGGCGGGGGCGGAGCCTGCCCGTATTCGTAGTACTCGAACAGGGCTTTGATTTCCGGCCGGCGTTTGGTGAACCACTGCTCGCGAGTGGCCACGCGCGACCCGTCGAACATC
>DASPSM010000533.1:0-3305 GCA_035623955.1 Planctomycetaceae bacterium | reverse complement strand
TCGGCTACAGTTCGACCTCCCCGACGGAGGCGGACGTGCTCACGTCAACTTATGTCCGGCGAATGCCCTGGTCCGTTGTCGGCTGGGCCTGCGCGCTGTCCGCAATCGGCCTGGCGGCGATCGCCCGCGGAGACGAACTGGCCGGCGGCGGGCAACTCTGGTCGCGGCAGCTCGAGTGGCTGTTCCTGGGGGCCTGCGCGCTCGTCGCGGCGACTCTGCCCCACTATCGGTTGCTCCGGCACGTGTGCTACCCGCTCTTTTTCGGCTGTCTTCTCCTTCTGGCCGTGATCTTTCTCACACAGGCACGCAACGGCGCACAACGTTGGATTCCACTCGGCCCGATCGCGTTTCAACCCTCTGAGCTTACGAAGCTGGCGTTTATCGGCGCCTTGGCGGCCTACCTCGTGCATCGGCACAGCTACCGCAGGCTGCAGGGGTTGCTCGTCCCGTTTGTCATCGCCCTGGTGCCGATGGGTCTGATCCTGCGCGAACCCGACCTGGGCACGTCGCTGATTTTTTTGCCCGTGCTGTTCGCCATGCTGTTTGCAGCCGGGGCTCGCGTGCGACATCTGGTGTTCATCGTGCTGCTGGCGATTCCGGTGCTTCCCATCATGTGGATAGGAATGAGTGCCGAGCAGAAGTCCCGGATCGTCACGCTGTTCGTCCAGCGCGACGGCGGTCCGGCCCCGACCGGGGACGGATACCACCTCCACCAATCGAAACAAGTCGTCGCTCTGGGGGGAGCACGGGGGAGCCAGTTCAACGGCCAAATGATCGACGATCCGCAAGCGTATCACTTGCCCGCGTCGCGCACCGACTTCGTCTATTGCCTGATCGCCGAGCGGTTCGGATTGATCGGCGCCTGCGCGACCTTGCTGTTGTACCTGGCGCTCTTCGCGGCGGGGCTCCGAATTGCCGCGGGGACGCGCGAGCCGTTTGGACGACTGCTTGCCGTTGGCGTCGTGACGCTCGTCGCGACGCAGACAGTGATCAACACGGGAATGACCGTGGGCCTGATGCCGGTCACCGGAATCACGCTGCCCTTGATCAGCCACGGCGGCTCGAGCCTGATGACAACGGCCGTGGCGATCGGGCTGCTGCTCAACGTGGGATTGCGGCCCGGCTACGAAGTGGCCGGCGAGCCCTTCCGATTCGCCGAATGAGCCTGTTCGGGCGGCGAAGAATCCGAGGCCGCGAGTAGCTCGTTCAACGACCCGAGGGCGTCGGAGCGTTGGACAGCCTCCACGGCTCGCGCGAGAAGCGCGATCTGCCGCTCAGTCACGGGGATGAGACACTTCGATGGCGGGACGCGGGGGACGAGCGTGTGCGAGATGGCCGTCACCAACGCATCAATTCCCGCGCCGGTCTTCGATGAAACGCGCAGCCAGTCTGCCGATTCGAGCGGCGGTTCTTCCTCCATCCCTTCAAAGGTCGGCAGGTCGCACTTATGAGCGACGATGATCGCCCGCGGATATTCGGCGATGAGCGCCCGATCTGACTGCGACTTAGGCTGACTGATATCGATCAGGACGAGGACCAGATTGGCCGCGTTCAGCGTCGCCCGTGCCCGTTCGATGCCTTCCGCCTCGAGCGGGTCAGCGCTCTCACGCAGGCCCGCCGTATCGGAGAGCTCGATCGGCCAACCGTCGATCGCGGTCGAGGCGCTCACCACGTCACGAGTCGTTCCCGGCTGATCAAACACGACCGAGCGCGTATAGCCGAGGATTGCGTTGATCAGGCTCGACTTGCCGACGTTCGGTCGTCCAGCCAGCACCACGCGCCAGGGTCGCGTCAGATGCAGGCCGAATTCGCCCCAGGCCAGCCAGTCCCGAATCCGCTCGGCCGCCGTTGTAGTGCTAGCGGGCATTGACTCGATGAGAGAGCGGACGGACGACTCGAAGACCCCATTGGCCTGTTCCCAAAGGATTGCCGCTGTTCGCAGTGTCGTGGCGCGGCAGACCTGCTCCACGATCTCGGCGCGCAGGGGCAACTCACCGTGACGAAGCGCCTCCGGCCAACTCACAAGAAGGCAACCGGAACTTTCAAGGTCTCGCAGGATCGATCGAGCGGCTGCTTCGCCTCCGTGGCAGTGGATCTCGAGCGTCCGGTCATCGATCGCGCACGTCACGGCCTCCTCTCCCGCACCGGTTCCCCAGTGACCGAAGACAATGCGCCCGATCGCTTGGGCACTGAGTGGTTTGCCATTGGCTGCCCGATAGGGAAGCGCGTCGAGCAGCGGCCGCGATCCCGGTTCGAGGCACACCCGGATGGTGGCGATCGCGCCGCGTCCGGACGGAGTCCAGAGCGCGGCTACGGGAGACTTGCTCACGGGCCCGATCCGCGTCGTTTCGCGGCCACGACGGCCAGGCCTTGCAGCGACAACTGAGGTTTCCAAAGCGCGCCGGGCAGATGGGCCGTCAGCAGCGACGCGCCTCCCCCCGTCAGCAACAAGAACGGCTCGACCGTCCAGCGTCGGCCCAGTCGCACGATCAGCTCTTTAATCGCGCCCACCTGTCCCCAAAGCAGACCGCTCCGCAGGGCCTCGCGAGTTCCTTGGCCCAGGGACTCGTGCGATTCTTCGAGCAGCTCATCGACCGTGATGTACGGCAAGAGCGCCGTGTATTGATGCAGAGCCCGCGCACACAATTCGAACCCCGGAAGAATTGCCCCGCCTTCAAACGCGCCGTCGGCCGAGATCGCATCGACGCAGGTCGCAGTGCCCGTGTCGATGACAAGGGCCGGCTGATTTGGCGGTCGAACGACGTTGCACGCGACCGCTTTGAGGATCCGGTCCATACCGGCGTTTCTCGGTGCGTGCGGGCGAATGGCCTCGGGAATTCGCGAGAGGTCGTCGACGACCGTTGGCGGCGTCCAATCGGACGGCCAGTCCTCCACTAAGCTGGCAATGCCGTCCGGATGGCTGCCCGAGATGAATCCGTTAACGACTTGACCATCGCTGAGCGACAGCCGTTCTTTCACTGCTTCCCAAACCACCGGCTCGCGGTGCCGAACGGCAAGATCAAGCGCACAGTCCGGCAGGACGTTGCGGCATTCGCCCGTCGCGGAGGGAAACAGGCCGAACTTGGTCCGGCTATTTCCGACGTCCACACACAGCACGGGGTTGGCCACGGGCTCTCCCGCGTCAAGAGACGGGCGCTGCCAGACGGTCGCGGATTTGGGGATTGACCACCTGGCCGTCCCGAGTGATTAGAGTGTCGCGCACGATCTCATCCTGCATATCCAGCGCGGGCAGGCCGTGCTTTTTCAGGAGCACCAGGAAGGCCGTGATATTGCGCGAGAACATC
>DASPSM010000527.1:0-2233 GCA_035623955.1 Planctomycetaceae bacterium | reverse complement strand
CGAAGTGTCGCGCCTCGAGGCCGCGCTGGGGCCGTTCTGCGCGACGGCCCGGCTCGACGCAAACAGCAGGAAGCCGGCGAGCAGCCACGGCAGGCCGATTTGCTGAGTCGAGAATTTGCGTGGCGACGGCATCGAGTCGATGGTCCTTCCCGAATCGCATCTACCGGATCGAGCTGGCCGAGCGTGCCACCGGCAGGTATTGCTCGTGCGACCAGGACTGGGCCGCGTGCAGCTTCAGCATCCAGCGGGCCGACGCGATCCGCACATGGCGATCCATGCGTCGCTCGATGCGGACCTTCGCTTTCTGGATCGCCAGCCGCGCGTCCTGCACTCGCTTTTGCCGTGCCAGATAGGCCAGAACGCAGTACGCCAGCGTGCCGATCAGCCCGGCGGCCAGCGCCGCGCGCTCCAGCGTCGGCGGACAGACGTGCGCGGCCGTCGTTCCCACGAGATACCCACTCAGAATCAGAATCGTGTTTCGGGCAGCCGCGGAGGATTGGGCGGCGGAGGTGGGGGTGCCGCGGTCAGGGAGGAGACGGGACATGCAAAGGACTCCGAAGCGGCCGCCCGATGAACAAAATACTGAGTGTTCAGTCGTGCGCAGCCGATTTTCAATCCGAAGCCTATGCCGCACTTGGGACGTTGTCAAAACGCAACGTCACGCAAATTGCGGCCCGATCGCGTCACATTGAGGCACGTGCCGCCCGCGCTTTCGGCGGAAGACTCAGATCTGCGACGGCACAATCGCTCCAAGCGTCAGAACTGTTGCCCGCGCTCGGTTGCACCACGATACTTGCCAATGGAGGGCCGTTGGAGACGCTGCTCCCTCGGGACGCATTCTCGGCAAACGGCCTCCGAAGGAGCGGCTCTTGAAAATCGCGCTGGCTCAACTCAATCCGATCGTCGGCGACATCCGCGGAAACTGCGAACTCGTCCGCGCCGCGGCCGAGAAGGCCAGCCGCGAGGGGGCCGAGCTCTTGGTCGCCTCGGAGCTGATCATCAGCGGCTACCCGCCCAAGGATCTGCTCCTGCGCGAAGGGTTCGTCTCCGCCTGCGACCGTGCCGTCGACGAACTGGCCGCTGCCCTGCCCCGCCAGCTGCCGGTGATCGTCGGGCATCCGAGTCATCGGGACGTGCCCGCGGGACGCGTCGCCAATGCGGCCAGCGTCCTCCACCAGGGCCGCGTCATGACGACGATCCAGAAAATGCTGCTGCCCAACTACGACGTCTTCGACGAGCAGCGCTACTTCCGTCCGACCGATCGCGTCGCGCCCGTCGAGATCGCCGGGCGGCGGTTCGGCCTGCATATCTGCGAAGATGCCTGGTGGGGCGTGCAATCGACCAGCTATCACATCCTCCCGCGCCCCTGGCCCGATCCGGTCGCCCTTCTGGCCCAGGCCGGCGTCGACGCCTTCATCAACATCTCGGCCAGCCCGTTCGAGTTGTCCAAGCCGGCCCGCCGGATGGAACTGCTCAAAGGACACGTCTCGCGGCACCGCAAGCCGTTTCTCTTCGTCAACCAGGTCGGCGGCAACGATGATCTGGTGTTCGACGGTCACAGCCTGGTGCTCAACGCGGCCGGCGAGTGTGCCCACATGCTGCGGGGTTTCGAGAGCGAGCTGACCTATTGCGACCTCGACCATCTGCCCGCCGCCCCGTTTCAGATCCCGCCCCGAGCGGCCTTGCTGTTGGACGCGCTCGTGCTGGGGCTGCGCGACTACATGCGGAAGAGCGGCTTTCGCGAATGCGTGCTGGGGCTCTCGGGCGGCATCGACAGCGCGCTGGCCTGTTACATCGGGGCCCGGGCGGTGGGGCCCGAGCACGTTCACGTGCTCCTCATGCCCAGTCGCTACAGCAGTCCTCACAGCGTGGCCGACGCCCAGAAACTGGCCGACAACCTCGGCGTCGATGCCCAGGTGATTCCCATCGACGCCATTCATCGCGCCTACGAGGCCACCCCCATCGTGGGAGCCGACCTGGCGAGCCAGCCGGCCGGGGTGGCCGACCAAAACGTCCAGGCCCGCATCCGCGGCGCCCTGGTGATGATTCGCAGCAACCGCTACGGCTGGCTGGCGCTGGCAACCGGCAACAAGAGCGAGCTGGCCGTTGGCTACTGCACGCTTTACGGCGACATGGCGGGGGGATTCGCCGTCTTGTGCGACGTCTTCAAGCGCGACGTCTACGCCGTCGCGCGGCACATCAACGAGACGGTCGAAAAGCGCGAGGTGATCCC
>DASPSM010000694.1:0-24455 GCA_035623955.1 Planctomycetaceae bacterium | reverse complement strand
GCTTTGCCCGGGCTCGGAGCTCTAATGACCCCCAATGGCATCGCACTGCCTGGCGGCGTCGGCTTCATTCGCCCCGGAGCGGAGAGCGTTGGCGTCCAAATCAACACGCCGGATGGGGTCATTGAGTTCACAGTTCCGCGTCGTCATCGCCGCGATCGCGGCGTCCAGCAGCCGGAGGCTGCCCAAGGGACCACCGACGCGCCGCTTTTCGGGCAATCGGGAAGGCCGGCCTCTTCCGCGGCTCCCCAGGCCAGTGTTCCCGGAATGGGGATCGACAACGAGCCAATCGTTCCCGGCGAGTCGAAACAGCCAGGCGCCGGCCGCCCGAACCGCGAGGCACGCGAGTTCGCGCATGACTCCCGATTGTTTCACGCGCGGAACTATCCGCTCGTGCTCCGAAGGTTGGACCGCGCACTGGCTCGCGAGCCGGGCGATCGCGACCTGCTGCAGCTGCGGTCGCTGACTCACCTCATGCTCGGCGATTTCAAGTCGGCATACGCTGATGCGCTCGTTGTGCTCGAGCAGGACGATGTCTGGGATTGGTCCACACTCCGCTCGCTTTATCACTCCGGGGACGAATACACGACGGCGTATCGCGGGCTCGAAGACCGCGTGATCGCCAATCCCAACGCGGTCGACCTGCGGATCCTGTTGGGCTACCAAGACTTGATGCTAGGCCATCGTGACGCGGCAAAACGACATTTCGAGCGCGTTCTTGCGATCGATTCGTCGAACGATGTGGCCCGCCGCATGATCGCGGCCGAACAGCCGCCACAGCCGAGGGACTCGGCTCAAATGCCCCCAATGCCGAGCAGGCCGGGCAAGGCCCTCGCTCCGATTCCCGCGCGCAAACGACCCGCTCCAAGCGCTGGCAGCAGCCAAGGCGGTGGAGTTTCGATCGACCTGGGACAGCCATCGCCTGCTCCGCCCGCGCAAGAGCCCGGGCCCTCCAAGCCTGCGACTACCAAGCCGGGCGGGTGACGGCGTCTTGCATACTTGTGCCGACGCGACGGTATTAAAGTTTTTTCGCCCGGAGGTCCTCCCACGGGATTGGAACCGGTGAGAGGAGGGACCGGTTCATGACACGACCGGCGACGACGGCGATTTCGCCGTTTTTCATCGTTAGCAACGTCGATCGAACCATCGCGTTCTATCGCGACAAGCTTGGATTTGAGACGACCTTTCAGCAGCCTGATCAGGATCCATTCTTCGCCGTCCTCCTCCGTGACGCAGCGCAGCTCTTCGTTAAGTCCCATAAAGGCCTGACGCCGCTGCCGAATTCGAAGCGTCATCCCTGGATCCGTTGGGACGCCTTCGTCTATGCGCCCGACCCCGATGCTCTTGCGGCCGATTTCGTCGATCACGGCGCGACGTTCAGTGCGCCGCTCGCGGATACGCACGACGGCCTGCGCGGTTTCGAGGTCACCGACCCGGACGGCTATGTTTTATTCTTCGGCCGCCCGAGATAGGCACCGTTCAAACAATGCGGCGGCCCTGTTCAAGAACGCTTTGGCGGCTCGACGGCGCCTCGCGAGAGCCGAGTCCTTCACCCGCCAGGGCGACGTCGCACTGCGTCAAGTGCCTCGCGCCGTGTCGGATAATACGGCATCACCGAGTCGATCTTCATGATCTGAAGCATGTCGAGCATGCCTTCGGAGGCGTTGCAGAAGGCGGCCTGGCCGCCGCGGTTGTTGGCCTTTTTGCACAAAGCCATGATCGCGCCGATTACGAGCGACCCGTAGTGCGGGGCGTTTCCCACGTCGACGACGACGTTGACCAGGCCCGGCGAATCCATCAACTTGTGGAGCGCATCGACCTCGCGACGCAAGTCGGATTCCAGCACCTGCAGGGAGTCGCCGTTGGGGATCACGATCAGAGTGTCGTCCTGACGCTCGAATTGAAACACCTTGGAGGGACGCATCGCTCGATTTGGCCCTGGGAGATCGTCTACGGGGACAGTCGCGTACGGCAAACAAACCGAGAAGTCCGGCATCAGCGCCGCTCATTGCGGGCGACCTCGGGCACCGGGCGCCGGTGCAGCCGTCGGTTGGCTCAGCCCCCCATTATCCGCGATAGCAAGTCCCATTTCCATGGGCGGGACGTGAGACATTTATCGCCTCGCGTCCAAAGCCTTTCCCTGGACGCTCGAGCCTTCTTCGGCAGGCCTTTCCAGCCGAGCCTTGGCGTTTGTGCTCGCCACGCAGTTGCGCCCGCTCCGCTTGGCCAGAAACAGGCCTTCGTCGGCCGCCTTTAAGAGCGCCTCCGGGCTGCGCGTTTTTGGGCTGCGGACGTCGACGCCGATGCTGACGGTCACCGGCCGCGCGAACGGCGCAAGGACCGCTGGCATCTCCTCCTCGATCGCCTTGCGGAGGCGCTCGGCGAACTGCATGGCCGAGTCAAAATCGGTGGCTGTGATGACGACGAATTCCTCGCCTCCAAAACGGCAAACGACGTCGGTGCCTCGCACATGACGTTGCAGCACCGTTGCCACCGACCGCAACACGTCGTCTCCCACGTCGTGTCCAAAGGTGTCGTTCACGGTCTTAAAGTGATCGATGTCCACCACCATGCAAGCCAGTGGGGTGCCTCCCCGGCGGGCGGCCGCCCAGTCGTGTGCCAGCCGATCGATCAGGTATCGGCGGTTGGGCAGGCCCGTGAGCACATCGGTGAGTGCGTCCTGCTCGAGACGACGATGTGCGACCGCCAGTTCGGCATGCACGCGGTGGATCTCATCCCGATCAGCATTGGCCTTGTGCTGCAGCGAAACAACGCGCAGGCTCGCGCGAATGCGCGCAAACAGCGGCCGGGCGGCAAAAGGCTTGGTCACGAAGTCGTCCACACCCGCCTCGAACAGCCGCGCTAAAGTCTCTTCGTCGTCCGGAGGCGTGAGCATAATGACATAAGACTGTCGTCCGGCCGAAGTCTGCCGCACCCGCCGGACCAACTCAAGTCCCCCGAAATCGGGAAGCGCGGCATCGACGATCACAAGCGAGGGTGCCGACTCGAAAAAGCGCTGCAGCGCCTGCCGGGTATCGGACGCGCAGCGCACCCGGTGCCCCGAGAGCACCAAGAACCGCTCGAGGAATGCCAGCGAACTCGGGTCGTGGTCAGCGAGCAAGATCTGCAGCTCTTCGGACTCACGCTCGGGCTGTCCAACCGACTCAGTCCCCTTGGCGGACGTCGATTTTTGCGACTCGGCCGCTTCGGGGGATTTAGCCAGGTCGCCCTGGGTTTGAGGGCTCGAGTCGGACGCTGTCTCGGCGGTGGCCGCAGCGCGAAATGATCGACCCGCCTCGATCAATTCGGCAAGGTTAGGCTGCCTTTGCGTCGGAATTTCAAGCAGCCGACCCCAATCGGCCCATTGAGCGAACACGCGCTCGAACAGCGACACGAGCGACTGCCCGTCGATCCCAACCGACTCGCACGCGGCGACGAGGTCCGACGCACTCGCGGCTGCCTCGCAATCGTTTGTTGCGATGCAGACGTCGGCAATTTGGGAAGCGGCATGCACAATCCGTGCGAGCCCCCGACCGGGCGAACGCTCGTCGAGGTCACTGGCAGACGGATTTTCGTGGTATTGGGCGGACTCGCAGATCTTCTTCGGAAGGCCCCAATGAGCCAGCATCACCCCGCTCAATTCGTTGTGATCCGTCACGAACGCATTTTGCTCCAAGCGCACGAGCTCTTCCGCGGCGCCGTTGTCCCATTCTGCGAGAACGATCGCGTACTGCTCGGTGTGGATGCTCGCCAAAGCCAGGCGTCCGATTTGGGCGACCAGGCCGGCCGTGAACGCGTCAGCCGAGTTGGCCTGACGCGTCTGCGAAGCGAGGACCTGTGTGGCGACCGCGCGCGCCAGGGAATGAGACCAGAAACGCTGGTAGTCGAAGCCGCGGCATTTGCCGCTACGGTTTCCAGCAAGAACGGTGAATCCGAGGGCGATCGCGCTGACGGTCCGCGTCCCGAGTCGCGCGACGGCGTCCACGACATTCGCAATCGGCCGGCCCGCCGCCGCATTGCCCGTGTTCGCGAGCCGCAGGGTCCGCCCGGTCAGCGCAGGATCCGCTTGAATGACGCGGCCGATCTCGAACGCCGAGACATTATCGTCTCGCGTCAACCGCAGAATCTCGAGCCCGATTCCTGTGGGGGAGGGCAAAAGACCGGTGGCCTTGAGCTCCTCAAAACGTTTGGCTTGCATCGGTCGGCGTGCCGCGGTGAGACCGGTCGATTCGCGTCCCTAAAGGATAGTCCCTAGAATCGATTACGCGGCGGCGCGACGAGATCCCCGGCGGGAACAGCCGTGCACGGCGGGCGCTGTGACCGATTTGTCCGGCTGAGCCGCCTGTATCGGTTGTGATGACGCGAGGCCCTCCTAAACGGGCCTTAAGGACAGGGCCCTCTTTGATCCGCGCCAGCGTCACAGAAGGCGAGATTTTTCGTTGTCCGGCATGCCAAATTCCTCACATTCGCAGATACCCGCGGCTGCACCCGCGCGTCGCAATCGCTTCGCCCGATACCCCAAGACGACCCTCTGCGTGACCGTGCTCGTACTCTTGGGACTGATCGAGCTGGGCTGCTATTTGCTGATTGTCTTCAAAGGACACCGGGATCTTCGCTTCCAGTATCCGTACAACCGGATCCTGTCCGGGTACACGGTGTTTCAGAACGTGCCGGGACACTCTTTTCGCACGAGTGCGATTAAGTCGGATCCGGCGGAGCCCGACCCGATCCTCGACGAGGACGGTTTTCTGCGCGACGGGCCAGTCATGCGTGATAAGCCGCCGGGCACGTTCCGGATCTTTTTGATGGGAGGCTCAACGGCATTCGGGGCCGGGCAGAATATCCGGTACCACTCAGTCCACCCGTATCCGGACGGTCTGTACGCGTACCCTTCGAGCATCGCGGGACGGTTGCAGAGTTATCTCCAAGAGCATGATCCAAGAGCGCATTACGAGGTGATTAATGCGGCCGGATTCGAGCGGCGGATTCACCAGTCGCTCATTCAGTACATCGAGACGCTCTCGCAGTTTCAGCCCGACTTGATCATCAATCTCGATGGGATGAACGACGTGTACAGCCTCGTGACGGGGACACCCTTCGCGGATGTGGAGCAGCAGCTTCCGTTCTACGTGGAGCTGTATCAGGGCCAGCGGTCACTACTGAAATACTCGTCTACTTACTACGTCCTTTTGACCGCCTACTCCAAATGGGTCAACCGCCAGCGGTCCGCGGAACCGGCCCCAACGGCCCCTGCAGAATCGGCACGCGCTGAATCGAGTCCCGCGGCAAGCTCAAAAGCGCAGGCGGACCCTGGTCACGCGTATTACGAAAAGTCGAAGCATCGCTACGTGAAAAACGCCGAGCGGTTGCTGCAAATCGTTCGACAATATTTCGCGGTGCTGAAAGCCGACCACACGCCGTCGATTTTTGTTCTTCAGCCGCTGCTGAATCGCGCCAAAGTGAACAAGCACCTGTCCGACGTGGAGCGTAAACTGGCCGGGGTGATGGTCCCCGCGGGGGCCGACGCGAGCGCCGCAGTCGATCAATGCGCTCTGTTGCTGACGTACTTCTACGATGACTTTCTATCCGATGCTTTTCGCAAAGCCGCGAAAGAGTACGGCGTCGAATATCTCGACATCAATGCCGAGATCGCCTCGCTCGGGCCGGACGTGGAGTTCTACACGGACTACTGCCACTTGACGCTCGAAGGCAACCGCCGCGTCGCCGAGATACTCGGTCGAGCAATACTGGCAGGGAAGGGGGCGCGTCTCAGCCGCTGATGCGGACGACCGTGCGCCCGACAATTCCGCCAGCCAGGATGCGTTGGACCGGTTCGTCGACGTCTTTCAGCGCGATTTCCGTCGACACTTCCGCCAGGCGATCGGGCTTCCACTCGCCGGCCATTCGCCGCCAAAGTTCAAGTCGGCGCTCCCGTTTGCACCAGCCGGTGTCGATGCCGCACAGCGTGACGCCGCGCAGAATAAAGGGAAATACCGTGGTCACGAGCTCGGGGCCAGCGACCAGGCCGCAGGCCGTCACACAGCCGCCGATATGCGTCGATCGCAAAAGAGTTGGCAGCACGTTGCCTCCGACGGTGTCGACGGCACCTGCCCAAACTGCCTTCAGCAACGGGTTGCCCCCCTTCACATCGACCTCGCCACGCCCGATCACGCGAGCCGCACCGAGCTGCTTCAGCCAATCGTGCCGGTCCGCCTTTCCGGTGACTGCGACAACCGTGTAGCCCAGTTTGGCTAGCATCGCGACGGCCAGACAGCCGACCCCGCCCGTCGCTCCCGTGACGACGATTTCGCCCGATTGGGCCGTGATCTCGTGTCGCTTCAGCGCATCGACCGAGAGCGCAGCCGTGAATCCCGCGGTTCCGAGCTGCATCGCGCTTACAAGTGATAATCCTTGTGGGAGCGGAATAACCCACTCGGCGGGGACACGGGCGTATTCCGACCAGCCACCCCAGCGCCCGGCGCCGAGGTCGTACCCGGTCACCAGCACTTTTTGGCCCTTCTGAATGTCAGGCGACGTGGACTCGGCGACTTCGCCCGCGGCGTCGATCCCGGGCACGTGCGGAAATTTGCGGGCCACGCCGGGCCGGCCAGTCGCTGCCAGCGCGTCTTTGTAGTTAAGCGACGAGTAGGCGACGCGGATCAGTACTTCGTCGTCCAGCAGATCCGACAGGTTGCGACGTCCCAGGCCACTCCTGATTTGATCGTGGGAGTCCTTTTCGACGACGTAGCAGGTAAAATCGCTCATGCTGTCCTCGCCTGACGGCGCGCATCCGGTTGCCAACTCTGTTTTCCGACTGGTGGCCTGACTGTAACTAAACCGATACAGGACGCAAGCAGATGAATGAACAAATTGCTTATCAATCAGCCGACGGCGTGGCTCAGATTCGCATCGAACGTCCCGAGAAGAAAAACGCGCTCACTCCCGCGCTCTACACGGGGCTGGTCGATGCCTTCAAACGAGCCGAGTCGGATAAAGCCGTGCGCGTGCTGTTGCTCTGTGGTTCGGAGACTTGTTTTACCGCGGGCAACGATTTGCAGGATTTCAAGAATGCGCCCCCCAGCGACGATTCGAGCCCAACCGTGCGATTCATCAAGCAACTCCCCGTGACCCGCAAGCCGATCGTTGCCGCAGTCGCCGGTCCAGCCGTCGGCATCGGCACGACGATGCTCTTGCACTGCGACCTGGTTTACGCCGACCCGAACGCCCGCTTTCAACTTCCGTTCGTCAACTTGGGCCTCTGCCCCGAAGCGGCGTCGAGCTACCTGCTGCCGCTCATCGTCGGGTATCCGCGGGCGGCAGAGTTGTTGCTGCTCGGCGATCCCTTCTCCGCGGCGCAGGCCCTCGAAATGGGGCTGGTCAACGGCATCACCCCGGCTGGAGAGGTCATTGCAACAGCCGCCCTGAAAGCCCGACAATTGGCCGAACGTCCGGCGGCATCATTGGTGCTGAGCAAATCCCTGTTGAAGCGGGCGCACGCGCGGCTGGTCGAGGAAACGATCAACGAAGAACTGGCCCGCTTTGGCGAGCGACTGCGGTCGCCGGAAGCCGCCGAGGCCTTTCAGGCGTTCTTCGAGCGCCGCAAACCCGACTTCTCAAAATTCGTCTGACTGCGTCCGCGCAGGAAGTGCGGTCTGGAGCGGGAAGGCGTCCGGGCTGATTGTGGGTCGGTTGTCGCGGGCCTTGAGGTGTTCCCCAAGTTCCTGCAGGCAGTTCGTCATGCCGAGCGCGGCTGCCGTCAACAGCACCAGGCCGAGCACAGTGAGAAAAATCCGTCCCTGAAGGTCGACAGTCGCGCTGCGCCAGGCGACGAGCGACCGGGCTCCCAGACCGGCCAACAGCACCGAGAGGAGCAGCACGGTGCGGAAAAAGGGCATTTCCTTCGGGCCGATGATCTCCTCGACCTTCGAATCGACAATCATCAAGCCGATTACGACGCCGATTACCGCGAAAAACGCCACGACGTTTGAGCGCACCCAGCGGCGTGACCTGACGTCGTCCTGGGTTTCAGATTCGATCATCGCGCCTACACTCACTGTCTGCGCTCATTGCGGCCGCCCGGGGAAGTACTCAATTGCGAGACGTTTTTTCATCGTGCCGCAGGGGAGGTCGCCTGTCAAATGCCGATTTGGCGATTCGAGGATTCAGCCGTGCCGATCTCAGCCGAGCCTTACTCCGCGCAATCGTAGTGCGTTGGTCACCACCGAGACTGAGCTTAAGCTCATGGCGAGCGCAGCAAACGCCGGCCGCAGCACCAACCCAAAGAACGGGTAGAGGACGCCGGCTGCCACCGGAATTCCGATGACGTTGTAAACGAAAGCCAGGAACAGGTTCTCGCGCACGTTGCGCATTACGGCGCGGCTCAGCAGAAACGCGCGGACGATACCCCGCAGGTCGCCGTGCAAGAGCGTCACGTCGGCCGTCTCGATCGCGACGTCTGACCCGGTCCCCATCGCGATGCCGATATCGGCCTCGGCCAGGGCCGGGGCATCATTGACACCGTCGCCGGCCATCGCGACAACCTGACCGTCGCGGTCCCTCTGACCTGGTGCTCGGAGCCGCGCCACTTCGTCGCGCTTCTCTTGGGGTCGCAGCCCAGCCTTGAATTCGTCGATTGCCAACGACTGGGCGACCAGTCGCGCAGTAGTCTCGTTGTCGCCGGTCAGCATCACGATGCGCAGTCCCAGTCGATGCAGTGCGTCGATAGCCGCGCGACTCGAGGCTCTGATAGGGTCGGAGATCGCCAGCAGGCCCACCGTGCGACCCCCCACGCGCACAAACGTGACCGTATGCCCCTGCCGACGCCATTTTTCCGCCCGGCTGGCCAGAGCGCCGGGGATGTTCGGTCCTTCGGCTTCGATAAAACGCTTCTCTCCCAAACGGATCATTCGGCCTTCTACGTTTCCGCTGACTCCTCCGCCTGCCGTCGACTCGAAGCCTTCTACCGGTGGAATGGCGATCTTTCGTTCGTCCGCGGCGGCGACGATCGCGCGTGAGAGCGGATGTGCACTCTGCCGGGCGACTGCGGCCGCAACGCGCAGCAGGTCGTCTTGATTGAATCCGTCGATCGCGTCAAGCTCGACGACCCGTGGTCGCCCCTCCGTCAGCGTCCCCGTCTTGTCGATGACCAACACTTTCGCGCGCTGGGTCAATTCGACGACTGCCGCGTTGCGGATCAATACTCCGCTGCGCGCCCCGCGTCCGACACCCACGGTAATCGACATCGGCGTCGCCAGACCCAAGGCGCAAGGGCAGGCAATGATCAGCACCGAAACGGCCCGCTCGAGCGCGACCGGAACGCGCGGCTGGGGTCCGACGGCCAGCCAAATCACAAACGTCAACAGCGCGATTGCGACTACGGCGGGAACAAACACAGCCGACACGCGGTCCGCCAGCTTCTGAATCGGCGCGCGACTCATCTGGGCGTCCGCAACCAGGCGGACGATCTGCGCCAAAACAGTCTGATCTCCAACGCGCTCAGCCCGCATGGCAAAGGAGCCGGACTGGTTGATCGTTCCGCCGATTACCGCATCTCCCGCGCCTTTTGACACGGGCATCGACTCGCCGGTGACCAGCGATTCGTCGACGCTCGAGACTCCTTCGGTCACCACGCCGTCCACGGGGACCTTGTCGCCCGGCCGGACGCGCAAGAGATCCCCTGTCACGACCTGGCTCAGCGGCACTTCGATTTCGCGATCGCCCTCGATCCGCCGCGCGACTGGCGGCGCTAAGGCGAACAACTCGCGGATGGCGGCGGTCGTCTGCCCGCGGGCCCGCAACTCCAGAACCTGCCCCAACAGCACGAGGACCGTGATTGTGGCCGCGGATTCGAAGTAGAGATGGCCCCCGGTAAAACTCCCTTCGTGACCGTGTGGACTGGCTGTGCCGGCGATCAACTCGAAAACACTGTATCCGTAGGCCGCGACGACCCCCATTGCGATCAGTGTGAACATGTTGAGATGGCGGCTGATCACCGACCGCGCACCGCGGGCCAGGAAGGGCCACCCGGCCCATAACACAATCGGCGTCGCGAGCAAGAACTCGGACCAATTCGAGGCTGTCAGTCCCAGCCAGCGGTCCGTTGCGACGCCCAACATTCCGAGCATGTCCCACAGGACCAGCGGCGCTGCCAGAACCACGCCGATCCAGAACCGCCGAGTCATGTCTCCCAGTTCGGCGTCGTTCTCAGCAGCACTAGCAGGAGTCAGCTTTGGTACGAGAGCCATCCCGCAGATGGGGCAAAGCCCCGGACCGATCTGCTCGACGCCTTCGTCCATCGGGCAGTAATAGATGCGGTCGTCCGGCGATGGCCTAGATGCAAGCTTGCTTCCCGTGTGTTTCGGCGAGTGAGCAACGGCTTTCGGCTGAGTACCCGCGAGAATGCTCTCGATCGATTCGCCGCGAGCGAGGCGCTCCCGAAAAACGCCGCGGCAATGCTCGCTGCAAAACCAGTACGTTTGACCCCCGTGCACAGCCGTCAGCGGCGACGACTCGTCGACGTGCATGTGACAGATGGGATCGACCGGCACGCCGCCCTCGAGCTTATTTGAAGTCCAAGTCCTCAATCTGCGGCAGTTCTTCCAGGCGACGCAGCCCAAAAACCTGTAAGAAGCGAGGAGACGTCCGATAGGTCACTTCCCCATCGGGACTGCCGCCTTTTCGATCGAGTACCAACAACTCCCGTTGCAAAAGCTGCCGCAAGTGCGAACCGGCCCCTCGTTTGGCAATCTCTTCGATGGCAGTTCGGGAGATCGGCTGGCGATAGGCGACCAGCGACAACACTTCGAGCGTCTCCTGCGACAGGCGAACTTGACGCGGTCCAAATCCATAAACCCGATTTCGTTCTGGCTCAAACTCGGGTCGCAAAGCGAGACAATAGCCCCCATCCGTCAGGCGAATCTCGTAGGGCCGGTTCTGATTCGTATATCGATCCCGCAACTGCTCAATGGCCGTTTCGATAAAAACAGCATCGAATTCCCCGCGCAGAACGGCACCCATCGCCTTGATCGTCAGCGGCTTCCCGCCCACGAAGAGCAAAGCCTCGATCACCTGCTCGGGCGCAACCGGATCACTTTCGCTGGAGGCACTCTTATGCGATTCGGAACGAACCGCGGAATCAGCCACCCCCGGTGGGTCGCGCAAGTCAAACGACTCCTCCTGCTGGTCGGCCTCGGGCGGACTCGAAAGCACGTCTGTTGCCGCATTCAAATCGTTCGCAACGGCGTCGACGGCATCAAGTGCCTTCTGATAGAGCCGCTCAATTTCTTCGACGCTCCAGGTCTGGTCACGCACTGCGCTCGGACCGGCGCCCTGGGGCGAATCGATCGGGGCACTCATCCTTCGGCCTCCTTTCCCGCGATCAGCTGCGTTGCCACAGCGGGCGAAGGATCATCGCCGAGGCTGAAAATGGCTGCAATGCCAGTTGAAGGGTGTCCGATGCCGCAGCATCCCGATTCAAGCTTCCTTGCGGAGGTGCTGCACCCACGCTGGCGGCAGATTTAAAAACACCCAATCGCGGCGAAAGCCGTGCTGTTGAAGGCGTCCATTCATGATCCGGTCCAGGTCCTGAATCCGCGCCCGTTCCGCGCCGCGGGCGACGAGGCCGCGTACCGGCCGCACGTACATGTACTCGAAAAACGAAAGCACGCCACCCGGGCTCAGAAACTCGAAAAACACATCCATCACGCGGCCCACGAAGGCGGGCGAGAAATTGTTAAACGGCAATCCCGAGATGACAAAATCGTAGGGGTGTTCGGCCTGAAACGCCTCGATGCCGCAGACGTGAATCCGAGCGCGATCGGCGGCTCGCATGAAGCTCGGATCGCTTTGGAAGCGCTGCTGGAGGCGTGCGGCAAAAGCCTGGTTGAGCTCGACCATGTCGAGGCGATCATCAGCCCGCAACAAGTCCACGATCCGCCGTGTGACGGCGCCTGTGCCGGGCCCGACTTCCAGAATGCGGGCAGGTCCACGGTCGGAGGCGACGTAGCGGGTCATCGCGCGCGCCAGGAGCCGGCTGCTGGGAGCAATCGCCCCGGTGGTCTTGAACTGCGTGCGGAATTGCCTGAAAAACTCGCGATGATCCCGAAACATGCGCCTCTATGATAGGCGCACAGGCTGGGCTCGGCCAACGGACTCGACGTAGGCTCGGAGCCGCGATCTAAAGGCCGGAGTTCGCTTTGTTCGTCGAGTTCCTGAAATTTCCGCCACCGTTGGATGGGTTTCCCGCCAGGCGATGCTGACGCCGGAACCACGCCTCGAGCTCCGCCCGATCGAGAAAACCATCGCCATTGGTGTCGATCTTGGAGAAGTCCTTTTTCAAGAACGGCGGCGTTTCTTGCATCGATAGTTTTCCGTCGCCATCGGCATCGAATCGCTTGAGAAATTGCGACACGTTACCGTGTTGAAGATTACCGCCCGCTTTGCGACGCACAAGCGGAGCGGCCGGATTGATCGTCGGCTCTTCGGATGACGCGATGCCTGGTATCTCCGTCAGCTCTTTCGCGTCGAGGAACCCGTCGTGATTCCGATCCAATCGGTCGAACAGCTCGACAGCCCTCGCGAGTTCTTCGCGGCTGATGCGACCATCGTGGTTGGTGTCGAGCATTCGAAAGAATGCGGGCAGGCCGTGCGCCGATTCCTCTGACTCGGCCATGTTCTCCGACGCGGGGGTCGCGAACGCTCCCTTCTTTTGAGCCTTCTTTGCAGCTTTGTTGCCGCCTCCAAGGGCCGCCGTCAAGTCTTCGAGTGTGAGCTCATCTTTGCCCAACCGATCGAGCAGAGCCTTCAGGCGCGGGCGCCCTTCGAGTTCGTCCCGCGTGAGTTTGCCGTCCTTGTTCTTATCAAGGTTCTGAAAGAGTCGCTTGGGATCGATTGGCGCTCTGGGCGGCCCGGAACCCGCGTCGATGCCGGGAGCCTTGCTGATGTCGGTCACCGGTTGCTCGCTCTTCCGCATGACGGCGTCGAACTCTTCGCGGCTGAGGATGCCGTCCTTGTTGGTGTCGCCGATGCGCAGCAAACGCTCGAATTCTTTGAGATGCTCTTTGGGAATCTCCGAGCGCGTCAGCATGCCGTCCCCGTTGGTGTCGAGCTTTTTAAACAGCGCGTCGGGATCGGTCTCCACTCCCGCGGAGTCATCAGCACGCGCCCCCGCAGCCAGGCACACCGACAACGCAAGGGCAAGGATTGCACAAATGCTTTTCATGGCTGCATTCCGTTCCAGAAGACGCTGCCGGCCTGCAAATCGACAAGCGCCCGCGCGAGATAGCCCAGTGCAAGCTTACGCTGCCGGGCTGGATTGTCTACCGCCGTTTACCGCAAGGTCGGCTCGTGTGGCTCTTTTATTTTCAACACCAGCCGACGAACGCGGGTGCCGCCCCTTTTTGCAGGGCCGACCGGGGCTTGACCCACGAGGACCATTTGGCGACGGCCCCAAAACAAAGGGCCCGGCAGCTCTTTTCGAGCAGCCGGGCCCCGTAACCGCCAGCTTCCCATCGACTTAAGGCGACGAGAAGCCTACTTCGCGTTCTTCAGCGAAAAGCTGACGAATACCGCTCCGTTCGGCGCCGGAACGCCGTAGCTTGCTGTCGGGGGCAAGTACTTCTTGATGGCGTCAAATTCAGGAAGCTTCTTAAAGTCGATGCCGTCAAGGAGCTTGGCGAGCGGCGGGAAAGCGGCGAGCGATTCGGTGGCCTTGCCGCTCCTGAACAGCTCGTAGACCTGCTTCATCTGGCTTTCCTGCTCCTGGTACCACTGGATCGAAGTTTCTTTGGGGAAGTGCGTGGCGAGCTTCTTGTACTTCTCCGAGTCGGCCAGGGGTTTGCGATCCTTATCACCGAGGATGACTTGCTCCAGACGCGAGACGTCGTTGGAGAACATCAGGTGGTTTTGGATCACCGTCAGTCCCATCTCGCGATTCGATTCACCGAAGCCCGGAATCCCCTCGAGCGTGTAAATGATCTCACCGCGAAAATCGCGGGTCTTGACGGGAATCCCCTGCATCTTCGAGACCTTGTCGAGCGCAGCCTTGGCCTTTTTTGAATCCTTCAGTCCCAAGGCGACGAGCAGCCGAAAGCTCTCCGGCTTGCTGGCGTCCGGAGAGTCGGTTGCCACGGTGATCGTGCCATCGAGATTATCGAGCACGTCCTTCTTGATGTGGATTTTTGGGCCATTGTCGTCAGTCGCCCATTCGTCGAGTTTCTGCGCGGTGAAGCCGGGGCCCATGAACTGATCGACCACGCCTTCGATCGCAGAAAAGGCCTTCTGGATGTCCCAGTTGATGGCGACGTAAGCGGTTGAGTCCTCGGTCACCCACCGGGGCGGAGATTGCTTGGTGGCCGGGAAGTGAAACACGCTCAACAGGCCGGTCACCGGCTGCTCGACGTAGACCAGAATGCGACTGACCGAGTCGAACTCCTCGGTGTCCATATGGACTGTACCGCCGATTGCCTTGAGATTGTTGAGTCCCAGGAGGGGCAGCACGGCCATCGCCATCCCGATGCTCTGGTCGACGTTGTCGGACGATTTGACAAACGCCTGGACGAGAGTGACTGGGTTCACGTACCAGGTCAGTACCGAGGGGGCCGACTCCTTCTTCCCCATCTCGACAACGGCTTTGTACGCCGCCACGTCGGCCAGTGTGTCGGCGTGCTTGCCGCCCCAGCGCCGGAGAATGTCCTGGATGCCAGCGGGGCTCGACGCGGCGATCAGCGTGTCGCCTTTGATCGCGTACGCGACCTGGCTGCCGAAATCGGGTTCTTCCGGTTTCTCGCTCTTGTCGGAGTCCTTTTTGTCCTCCTTATCTTTTTCCTTGGTGTAGACGACGAGCGTGGTTCCTTCGACCTCGCGTGACACCTTCTTGAACCCCGCTTTGTCCAGAGCCTCATCGGCGCTCTTCAGAATCTTGTCCACCGTGTCGCGGCTCTTGCCGAAATCGATGATCGCGGCGAGCGACAGTTTCTTGGCATCCGTCGGCAGGAGAACGGCCAGCGACACTTCGCCGTCCGGGATGGCAAAGATGTCGGTCAGCTTAACGCCGATCGACTTCTGGACTTCTTCGCTCAGTTCGTTGAGTTTCTTGTGCACGTCCCCAAGGAAGTCGGCCAGCTTGGGGTCGGCGAGCAAGCGTCCGGTGTGCGTCTTGTTGAAGCGGGTCTTCAGCTCACCGACATTGGGAATGGTGACATACGCATAAGTGTTCTGCGGCAGCAGCCGATCGTTCGGCGCCTTGTCCGCCGCCAAAGCACCGCGCGCCCCCAGTCCAACAAGGGCGATCGCCAGGGCCAGGCCGGGGATCATGATCCGGCGGGCTGTCATACGTGTCATGGTCGGGTCCAATCTGGATTTGGAGAGAGAAATTTGCCTCGAGGCCGCTAAACCGACAGCACACCGTCATCGCCGGCAACCGAGCAGTCGCCACGGCGGCCTATTTCATACGACCGGGAATCTTCCCGGGTTTCGACTTTCCCGGAGAAATCGCTGCGCAGAATCCCTGCGAATCCGCGAAAGGGGATCCTAAAACCGCCTGATTTGTAACACCCGCCGCGGAGGGGAACAAGTCACCGCCGTGTTCGATTCGCGGCAGGAACTTCGGGGTTTTCCAGGCCGAAATCCGCCTCCGCAACAACCACAAACGCCCACGAGCGCAGCCGGCGCCCTGAATTTGCGGTTCGCGGGGTTACCGGGCAATTTTTTGGCGCCAAACGCGGCTTTTACAGTCCTTTGGGCGGCGGATCAGGGTTGCGCCGGCGGGGAGCGTCGAGGTAGCGGTAGCCCGTGTTCGGGTTGTTCTTGTCGAAGGCGAACGAGTCCCGATTCGCAAGAAAGTGCTTGAGATACGAGACCGGAATCGCGAAACCGAGACCTTCGCCGAAATTCGACTTCATGTTGGTGACGCCGACGACCTCGCCTCGTGTGTTAAACAGCGGGCCCCCGCTATTGCCGGGATTGATTTGCGTCGTGGTCTGGATATAGACGAGTCCCTGGAAGCTCCGGTTGCGGGTGCTGACAATGCCGCGCGAAACCGTTCGCTCCAGGCCGAGCGGGTTGCCGATGGCAAAGACCTCGTCCCCCTCTTTCTGGTCGTCTTCAGCGGCCAGATAGACGGGCTGGAACCGGATGTCGGACTGCTTCGGGATCTCCAATAGGGCCAGATCGAGGAACGGATTGAGGGCGATGATCTTCACGTCGTCGATCCGCCGGCGGATGAACTCCCCGCTGCTGCCACGGTGAAACATCGTCACCGCCACGCGTGTCTCCCGTTCGATAACGTGGTAGTTGGTGATGCAGTAGCCTCGTGTGTTGATGATGAATCCCGAGCCGAGCCCGGCTGGGGTCGTGACAAGAACGACTCCTTCGCCGTAGGTGGCTGCCAGCTCCTTGACGGTTCGCACGGGAAGCCGCGCGGTGAGAAAGCAGTCGGTTTCGGTGGCGCTTGCGGGAGGCTTCGCGTCGCCGCGGTGGGTGCGCTTGCTGATGGAGGCCGTGGGCACGCGAAGCACGTCGAAGCCAAGGTCAAGGAACAGGGCGTCGGCCTCCTCCTTGAGCACGGGGGCCTCGATCTTTTGCCCGCTTTTGAGTTCAAGCAGATCCTTCTGGACCGGCCCACCCGCCCAGGCGAGTAACAGGAGTGCCAACGCCTGGTGCAATAGGCCCCCCGGCAGCATGTGCCCGTGCAACATGGCAATATCCTTGGGTCATCATTGACCCAGGCAGCGCGCCAATAGACAGACCTCCGCGGTCCGTCGCGGCTCCAACCGCCCTCCCTGATTCAGCCGAACAACTCTACCTCTTAAAAACGGAAATCGGCGTGGCACGCGTCACACCGTTTTTGCATCCGCGTGAGTGCCTCCGCAAAGGCGGGCGCCTCGCCCGCTCTGGCCGCGGTCGCCAGATCGGTGGCAGAACGCGTCAGTTCAGTCGCATGGCCGCGATATTTCGGATCGTCAACGGAATCGTAACGTCCCACGGAAATCACACGGCTCAAGACGGCCAGGATGGCGGCGTCCTCGAGTGCCTGGCCGGCATCCTTTTTCAACAATTGTTGGGCCGTCCCCCCTTTCTTGAGTCGCTGGAACGAGCGGTCCATCCGCTTCATGAGCGCGCTGCGGTTGGCAACCTGGGAAAAATCTCGCGTCGGCTCCGACGCGGGCAGTCCCGCAGGAATATTCCCGTCCAAAACATCCATCAACTGGTCGCTCGAGTTTTTTGTCGCCTGATAAGCTTGGGCTCCGAGTGCTTTTGCTGAATCGTGAATATTGGCCGCCAGATCGCGCACGCTGGCGGCGTGATCCTTCCAACTCGAAGATCGCGGCAACTCGATCACGATTTCCGCCAGGGCCGCAAGAGTCGCCGCAGACACGGCGATCTCTTGATAGCGGGCGTTGTATTTTCCGACCGACTGCAGGCCGGCGGTCAACTCCGTGCGAATGCGTTTCACTTCGGATTCGAGGGTGTCGGGATCGATCAGCGCGGCCCAATCTGTCGCTGGACCGGCCGGTTTCGCCGCGCCGTTTGACGAGGCTGGGGACGCCCCGCCGCTGCGGCTCGGCATTCTCGTCGACGCCTCGCCTCCACCGGGCGGCATCGAATTCCTGGGAGCGGTACCCGAATTGTCGGCGGATGCGACAGCCGCCTTCGGGCTGGTCTGCGTGGTGGTCGGAGCGGCGGTCCGACCTTCGGCAGCCACGGCCAGCGGATCGTCGAAGAACACGTCGTAGGGAACGTCGCCCAGCCACTTGCGACCCTGTGCGTCGGTGTGCTCAGCGACCTGTCGCTCCTGATCGGCCAATGACTCGCGACCGCCCGACCCGGTGGCGGCCGTTCCTGTTGGGGAAGTAGAGCCGGTCGTTCCCGATGGGTGTGGAGAGAACGGCGCAGGGGCACAACCGGATAAAGCGCAGCCGCACAACAGAGCCCAGCCGGTCAATGCCCACGATACCGTTAGCGCAGTCAGGCAAGCTGCGCGCCCCGCCACCGTCTGCGATTTCTCGATCCCTCGACGGCCGCACATTTTCGTCGTCGCTCGTTTTCAGAAGGTCCCTCTGCGATTATCGACTGCGGCGCGCGGCCGTGCAATCGAGAGATTTCCGCGGCGCTGGTTGCGGTTCGCGCGGACCATTACACTCGATTTGGCCCTGTGCTCACCGCAACCGCCCTCCGGAAATCCCCAGCCTTTCCCGATGATTTCGCTGTTTCGTCCGCTCCGCGCGGCCTCGCGGCTTCAGTCGAGGGGGCCTGTCGCTCCGTCCCTGTTGCTCGCAGCTCTGGCGACGATCGTTCCCCTCCTTTGTGTGCCAGCGGCCGCTCACGCCCAGGCGACCGGCCAGGCTGTGAAAACACAGAAGAAAGCGCTGGCTGACGAGCTACCGCGGATTTCGCCCGTCCCCGCGGAAAGAGCTGGCAAAACCTTCGAGCTGAGGCACGGATTTCGGCTCGAGCTGTTCGCGGCGGAGCCTCAAGTTGCCAGCCCGGTCGACGCTTGTTTCGACGAAAACGGCCGGATGTATGTCGCCGAAATGCGCGACTACCCCTTCTCATGGGAGCCGACCAGGCTCAATCCGGCTGGCGGGGGCAAAAAAGATGCTGGAACCATACGGCTCCTGGAGGACACCGACGGAGACGGCCGGGCCGATCGCAGCGTGATCTTCGCCGACAAGCTGACCTGGCCGACCTCGGTTTGCTGCTATCGGGGCGGCTTGTTCGTGCTCGCCCCGCCGCACCTGCATTACTTCAAAGACACCGATGGAGACGGTCGCGCCGACGTCCACCAGATCGTGCTCAGCGGTTTTGGCCGCGACAACGTCCAGGCGGTGGCCAACAACCTCAAATGGAGCCTCGACAATCGAATCGTCTTCGCGGCCGGACGCAACGGCGGCGTGCTCACCCGCGACGGCAAGAAAGTCTTCGACATCCACGGGCAGGACCTCGCGCTTGACCCGGCGACATTTGCTCTCTCCGCGCTGACCGGCGGCGAACAATTCGGGCTCAGTTTTGATGATTGGGGGAACCGCTTCGTCTGCAGCAACAGCAATCACATCGAGCAGGTCGTGCTGGAGGAGCGATATCTTCGCCGCAACCCGTATTTCGCCGCCTCGAATGCCATTCGCACGATTGCCAAAGAAGGGCCGGCTGCGCCCGTTTTTCGCAAAAGCCCGCCGGAACCGTGGCGGGTGGTCCGCACACGCCGTCGCGTCTCCGACCCGGCCATGCTGCGCAGTCTCCCTTTTACCGAGCAGTTCGCGGTCGGCTACTTCACGTCGGCCGCCGGCGTGACAATCTATCGAGGCGACGCCTATCCGTCGGACTTTCGTGGGAACGCGTTCGTCGGCGACGTCGGCGGCAATCTGGTCCATCGCAAGACGCTCGAGCGAGACGGGCCGCTGATGATCGCCCAACGGGCAGACCTCGACACGGAGTTCCTGACTTCGACTGACAATTGGTTTCGCCCCGTTAACTTCGTGAACAGTCCCGACGGCACGCTCTTCGTTCTCGATATGTATCGCGAGACGATCGAGCACCCGTATTCAATCCCCGACGACATCAAGGCCTACCTCGACCTGCAAAGCGGCGATGACCGCGGGCGAATCTATCGGCTCGTGCCCCCGGGAGCCGCCCGGTTTCGTTTTGTCAGGCTTGGCGGCCTCAGCTCTCTCGAACTTGTCCACCAGCTCGAATCGACCAACGCGTGGAACCGCGAAACCGCCCAGCGATTGCTCGTCGAGCGGCACGATGTGACGGCCGTTGGAGCACTCGAGGGGCTTGCGACCAAATCTCGTTCGCCCCTTGGCCGCTTGCATGCCCTTTATGCGCTCGACGGCCTCGGTGCCCTTGCGGACGGCGTTCTGGCGGCCGCGCTCGCGGATTCTGAACCACGAATCCGCGCGCACGCCGTGCGGCTGAGCGAGTCGCGCCTCAAAAGATCGCCGCAAATCCTGTCGGCCGTCGAGGGGCTGACTGACGATCGTGATCGACTCGTCCGTTTTCAGGTCGCGCTTTCTTTGGGCGAAGCAGAACCAATCGCCGCGGTCGCGCCGTTGACTAAACTCGCGCAGGGGGCCGCCTCCGACGAGTTGTTGCGTTCGGCGATCCTGACCTCGGCCGGAGGCAACGCAGATCGTATTGTCCGGGAGCTGCTGGCGGATGGTTCGTACCTTGATCGAGCCGATTCGCCGGCGCTCTTGAGTGAGCTCGCATCGATCGTCGGAGCACAGCCCGATTCCGACCGAACGGTTTCGGTTCTCAAGAGAGTCTTCGAGGCGCAATCCCATCCGGCGGCGCAGCTCGCGCTTTTGCGTGGCATCGGCGAAGGCCTGTCGCGACGCGGCCTGTCCATTTCGAGCTTGCTGGCTGCTTCGAGCACGCTGATTGCGGGTTCCAGCGATCCCGGCCTCTCGAAGGCGGCCGCTGATCTCTTTGCTCGCGCTGCGGTCACGGCGCGCGACGCGTCCAAATCCGCGGCCGATCGTATCGCGGCCATTCGCCTGCTGGCGTTCGCTCCGTTTCGGCGAGCCGTCGCCGTTCTGCCCGAGCTGCTTTCGCCAGACGTCGCCAACGAGCTGCAGAGGGAGGCGGTCGCCGCTTTGACGAATCAGTCGGATCCCGAAGTCGCTCGGCTGTTGACGGCGGCCTGGAGAAGCCTGGGACCCACGCTGCACCGCGAGGTGGTCGATGGACTGGTTCGCAAAACGCCCTGGCTGCAGGAGTTGTTCGCGGCAATCGAGGGCCATCGGATCGCTTCCGGAGAAATCGATCGCGACGTGAAGCAACTGTTGATGAATCACCCCGACCCGCATGTGCGCGATCGCGCTCGCCAGATCTTCGCGGCCGATCGCCCTGGCAACATCGCGGCGATCATCGAATCGTATCGGCCGGCACTCGAGAGCGCCGCGCGGGCCGATCGTGGGCGAGTGATCTACGAGCGACGCTGTTCGACCTGCCATCGAGCGGGCGATGTCGGCCACGCCGTCGGTCCGGACCTGGCCTCGGTGCAGAACAAATCGCCTGCCGATCTTCTGGTGGCGATTGTTGATCCCAACCGCGAAGCGCAGCCGAACTACATCGCCTACACCGTGGTCACGCACCAGGGAACGGTGCACACGGGCATCATTGCGGCGGAGTCGGCGGCCGGTCTGACGCTCCGCCGGGCCGACGCCAAAGAAGACCGAATCCTCAGAACACAAATCGAGCAATTAGCTTCGACGGGGAAATCACTGATGCCCGAAGGACTCGAAAAGGACATTCCTCCACCTGAGATGGCCGACCTGATCGCGTTCATCAAGTCGCTGCGACCGGCTGCGCGCAGATAGCGACAAATAGCGAATCGAGCGCGCCGCGCAAACACGCTGCAACTACGCATTCCGCAGATTGAAGGAGCGTTTCTCCACGGGAACGATCTGCGATGTCTCGTACCAGGTGCTTTTCTTCTTCGTCGACTTGGTCTCGAACGCCGCCGAGTAGTGGATCCCGCCGATCAGCACGATGGCCGAAAAAGCCGCAGTCAGCCCCCAGGCGAACATCCACAATCGCCAGGCCCCTGACGGCAACTTGTGGATCGCATACCGCCAGAAGTCGAGCGGCTTCATGAGCAGGTCGAACGGACCGTACTTGTCCGTGTTGGGAATCGCTTTAAAGAAGACCATGACATGCGCGGCGCCCGCGGCAATCAGGCCAAGGCTTGCTTGTACGAGCGTCCAGAGGGCCCGCTCGAGGCCGGTCTTTGGCAGCTTCAGCGTCATGACAACGCTGATCACGAAGATCGCGACCAAGCCAATCCAGAGGATGTGCAGCCACTGGGGCAGCGCTTTGAGCACGTCGAGATACGACTCGGCTGGTTCCGAATGGCCCGCCACGAGATGTCGCACTTCGGGATCCGGCGGCGGAGTCGTAATAACAACCTCGCCCATCCGCGGGTGATAGAAGCAATTCGGGCACCACGATGAGATGCCCCATGGCTCGGTCGAGCCGCACTTGGGACAGGCTTTGACATCCGGCTTCGCGCCGTCTTGCGGTGCAATCGCGCTCGGAGCGCTCGCCGCCGCGCTGGTGCTCCCGGGCTTAGCGGCTGGGACCGGCTGAACAGGGGACGCGGCACCGGTGGGTGGTTCCATCACAGCTGCCGCCGAACGATTATCGCTCGGCCCGTTCTTGTCTTCGCCCGCCAGGCTCTTGCCCAGCACCGACGTAAAGAGTCCGACGATCATGACGCCTTGCCTCCTCGGTTACGAAGAGGCTAGCCCGCGGCGCGCGAACTGCCGAAGAAATCCGGCCGTCGTCGGACCGCCCGGCGTAAGCTGAATCGTCAATTCCGCGAAAAATAACGCACAAAGCCCGCGCGACTTCTACGGGAATTCGCGAACATGACGATCGTCGCGGTTGTACCGCGCGATCACGGAGTCGCCACGTGGGCTGTCAACTGGACCGACGATTCTCCGACGGTCGGTGAGACTTCGATTGGCACGGTCCAGCGTTCGTTGCCGAGTTTGCACAGGCCGCCCACCCCGTCGCGGCAATAAGTGAATGAAAGTGCGACTTCGAGCGTGGCTCGGCCTGCCTTGAGTGCCGCGGGGATCGAGACGAATGCCTTGTCTGCGTGCGGGTCGAGCGTCGCGTGATGGCGCTTCGCGAATTGATCGTTCGCGACCCATTCGGTCGGTTCTGTTGCTCGGAGCCGACACGTGATCGGGGCCTCCTTGTTGAGCTTGTAGCCCGCGGGCAGCTTGAAGGAAAAATCCAATCGCAGCGCGTCGCCAGCGGCAATGCGCATGGCAGGGAGAGCAGCTCCGGTCGTTCCTTTCGACGCGAATTCGTCCGGCGCCTGCTCTTGGGCGGCCGGTGGCGAGAGTCCGTCGATCTCGAATAGCCGCAGCGTCCGCCCCGCCGAATCGGCAACTTTGATCGACTGGTTGTTCGTGTCGGCTATGTATAGCTGGCCGTCGGCGATCGAAAGTCCGCCCGGCTCAGCCAATTCGGCCGGCTGGAGACTGTCCCCGCGCTTGCCCGTTCCCAGCACGGTCTCCACAACGCCCGTTTCCGGATCGATAAGCTTGATCTTATGGTTGTAGGTGTCGGCCACATAAAGGCGGCCCGACGAGTATGCGACGCCGAGCGGATGTTGGAACCGCGCGGCGGACCCTTTTCCGTCGAGGTCGCCGAAGGCGAACAACGAGCGTCCGTTCGACAGATCCGACGTTCCCGCTACCGTGTCGACGGGCCCCGATCGCTCCAGCGGAATCCGTCGAATCGCGGAGCCTTCACTGTCCGCGACAAACAGGTAAGCTCCATCGCTCGCCAGCCCCGAGGGTTGCGCAAAGGCCGCTTCTTCGCGGGGCCCATCGAGCACGTCCTCGCGACCCGTGCCGGCGAAGACATGAATCGAGCCACTCCCGAGAGCATGCGCCCAAATCTGGTGGGATCCGGCCATGGCGACGTACAGCGTGTGGTTGACGATCAGCAAATCCCACGGGCTGTTCAGAGCCGTTTGGCGCAGAGCTCCTCCGGTGCTGCGGTTCGTGGCTTGCTTTCCGGTTCCGGCCAGCGTCGAGACCTTTTTCTGACGCAGATCGAGCACGCGGATCAATTGGTTCTCGGTGTCGGCGACATAGAGCTTCTCGCCGGCAAGCGCCATCCCCTGTGGATGATGGAATGTCGCCGTCGCGAAAGAGCCGTCCTTTTCACCGACCGCACCACTGCCGGCGACGTCGAGGAGTTTGCCGGCGAGCGTCGTGACCACGATGCGGTTGTGATTGCTGTCGGCGACAAAGAGCCGGCCACTCCCCTCGTCGGCGAGCACTTTGCCGGGAAAGCGGAGCGGCGTCGCCGCCAGCTTGTGTCGCTCGAGCCCGAGCGACAGCGGGGAGCGATCGAGCGTGCCATTCCCCTCGTGATAAGCGACGAGTTTGGTGATATCGGCATCGATCGCTGCTCGGTGACCCTCCCCCGAAAAGGCCTTGACGAACTTGCCTTCTGGGTCGATCAGGGCCAGCGTCGGCCAGGAGTTCACGCCCGTCCGCGTCCAGACAGCCAGGTCGGAATCGTTGAGGACGGGATGTTCGATGTCGTAGCGAACGATGGCCCGGCGGATATTCTCCGAATCCTTTTCGTTCGCGAACTTGGCCGAGTGCACTCCGATGACGACCAACTCGCGCGGATATTTGTGCTCGAGGTATTTCAAGTCGGGCAAAACGTGCATGCAGTTGATGCAGCAATAGGTCCAGAAGTCGATGAGCACGATCTTGCCGCGCAGATCCTTGAACTCGATCGGCCCCGAAACGTTGAGCCAACCATGCCCGCCGTCAAACAAGTCGGCCGGCACCGCCATGCGATGCGGAAAGGGATTGGCGACGCGCCGATGCGTTGCGGAGCCGCGCTTCGCAGGCTTTTCGTCCTGGGGCCATCCAAGATCCAGGCCCCCCAAACAGAAAATGCAGGCCAGAAATGCGGAAAAG
>DASPSM010000690.1:0-2372 GCA_035623955.1 Planctomycetaceae bacterium | reverse complement strand
GAGTATTCCGGCCGCGACGACTATTTCATCAATATCGACGGCGAAAAACTGGGCCTCTGGAAGGGCTTCTTCATCACGCTGCACGGCGAAACGCGCTACGGCGATACGGTCAACGGCGATACGGGCGCGATCATTCCCGTCAACTTCCCTGAGCTGACTCCCAAGGCCAGCGGGTCGGAGACCGCGCTCACGGCCGTGAAATTCACGCAGGCCCTGTCGGAAAACTTCGTCACGTTTGCCGGCAAGATCAACATGTTCGACGAGTTCAAGATGCCCTTTACCGGCGACCGCCTGTTCGACGGCTTCTGGAACCTGGGCATGTCGTTTCCCCTCGTCGTCGCCCGGACGGTCCCCTACTCGACGCTCGGGGCCGGCGCCGCTGTGCTCCAAGACGGCATACCGGTCTTCACGATCATGGTGCTCGACACGAACAATACGCCGACGACCACCGGCTTCAACACATTCTTCAACAACGGAGCGACGATCTTCGCGAACCTGACGGTGCCGACGAAGTTCTTCGGACTCGGCGGGAGCCAGGGAGTCTCTGGCACGTTCAGCACGGGCAATTACAACAGCTTGTCGCCCACCGCTTACTTCGATCCGGAGCAAGGACTGGTGATCGTCCCGGAATTCGTGCGTGACTCGTGGTGCGTCTTCTACACCGGGACCCAGGAACTGTGGGCCGACCCGAGCAACCCGAAACACGCGTATGGCGTCTACACGAACATCGGCGTGGCCGACGACGGCCCCAGCCCGATCCGCTTCACCGCCAACGTGGCGCTTTACGGCAGCAGCCCGATCACCAGCCGCCCGAACGACCGGATCGGCGTGGGTTATGCGTTTACGCGATATTCGTCGCCGGTGCGGGACTTCGCTCCGGTCCTTTTGCCGCTCACCGACGACCAGGCCATCGAACTGTTCTACACCATCGGGATCACCCCCTGGTTTCACGTGACGCCCGACCTGCAGGTCGTCTTCCCCGCCCGCGAAGAGACGTTGCCGCCCAATCGCCAAGGAATCGACACGTCGCTCGTCCTGGGCATCAACGCCAAGATCGACTTCTAGGCAGGGGCGTGCCCCTGCACCCCGGTGCGGTTGGCGTCCACTTGAGAAATGGGGCTTTTCGCCGCGGCTCGTCTTAGGGCGAAGTTTCGGAGATGAAGAAGAAGAACGGTCCTCAACGCGAAAGTCGATCTTTGATCGCCATGCGACCGATCTGTCACTCGTGACGGCGAAACCTGCCGAGAGCGCGATGACGACTTCCCGGTGCCTCCTGAGTTCTCGCTTCCCGCTCGGCGCAGTTTGGATGACGGCAATTCTCGGCGTGCTGCTGGCAGGCTCGGCTGCAACGGCGCAAGAGACTCGCGACCCGTTCGCAGCCGCCCTTGAAGGCTCGGCCGCTGAGGGACTCCGTGCCAACGAAGCCAACGCCGACGAAGAGCCGCTTGAAACGGACCGGGACTCGTTTACGCCCGCGGCGACGGTCGTTGGCCAAGGCCGAGCCCTCGTCGAATCGTCCTACACGTTCATCGATAACCGCGTCGGTCCGGGTCGCGACAGTTTCCCGGAGCTTTTGGCGCGCATCGGCTTGACCGACTGGCTGGAACTGCGCCTCGGCGGGAACTACGAAACGGGCGGCAATGGCGCCGTCAGCGGCGGGGAGCTGGGGAGCGACGAAGAGACGCCCGGACGCAGCAACGACTCGAACGTCCTCTACGGAATCAAAGTCCGGATTTCCAAGCAGCACGATTGGGTCCCCCGTTCGGTGGTGATCGTGCAAGCGACCACCCCCACCTCGGGCCCCGAGACGGCGACCGAGCTCGATGTCGGCTACGCTTTCGGCTGGACGCTTCCGAACGGCTGGAACCTCGATTCGTCGATCCGTTACATCGACGCGGACGAAGAAGGCGACCACTTCAACGAGTGGGCGCCTTCGGTCGTGCTCAAGATCCCCATCGCCGAAGTGTGGAACATCCACGCCGAGTACTTCGGGATCTTTTCCCAGAATCGCGCGACCCCGAATAATCCGCAATACTTCAGCCCCGGCATCCACTATCTGGTCACACGCGATTGCGAGATCGGCGTGCGAACTGGCTGGGGGTTGAACAACGACGCGGCCAACTTCTTCGTCAACGTCGGAATCGGCGTGCGGTTCTGAAAGGACTGGCGACTCCGCCCCGGTGCGCGTCATTCCGCCAGCGTGAGGACCACGCGGCCGGTGATGCGGCCCTGGCGCATGGTGTCGAGGATGGCGTTAATGTGCTCGAGCTTGTCGGTGCTGTAGTGGACGCTCACTTTGCCGTCGCCGGCAAACTCGAGCGCCTCGGCCAGGTCGGCTCGCGTGCCGACGCTCGAACCGCGGATCGTCTTGC
>DASPSM010000500.1:0-4745 GCA_035623955.1 Planctomycetaceae bacterium | reverse complement strand
AACGACAGCGAAGCTGTCGGTTTGGGAAATGTGTGCCCCGACTCAAATTCCGACGCATGGCGTTCAACCTGTGTCGAATCAGTGACTTGCACCCGTAATGCAATCTGTTGTGCAGCGATGGGATTCTCCTCCTTTCGTTCGGTCACGCTACCGGGCGCGATGTCGTGTGCGGACCGTCGCAAGCCAAGCGCCATGGGGGGCGGGTCACCAATCAGCTCCCTTAGAGAAAGATTGTGACCCGACCCACCGTTTTTAAATACCAAGTGCTTTCCTAGTCGCGACTTAGGGTGGGTCAACTTCTTGGCGCTGGGTCAACTTCTTTTTTGAGGAAGTTGACCCACAGAACGACCGCGCGGACCGCGATCGCTGCCGACCAGTGGTGCCGATCCGCCTTACTGCCTGGCAAAAAAGCTCCTATTTCCATTCAGCCATAAAAGGCCGATTCGTCCAAGAGCAGTTTTTGAAATTCCTCGCGGGCGCGCCGGTTGAGAGAAGGATTGGATGACTCAAACACGAGAGCCCGAGTCAACGCATTGGCCATTCCCTTCGGGCTTAGGTCATTCGGGAATTCCTTCGGCATTCGGATTTCGCGCTTCAGCCGCCGGTGCGCCTTCGGCCGATTACGGCCTCTGCCCACCCTACTTGAGCTTCTCCGCGTAAGACAAATCCTGCAGCAACGCGTAGCGGATCACGTTGACGGCGATTTTGACGGCGTCGCGGTGTTCGTAGCCGGCGCACGCCACCGAGGCCTGGCGTTCCAGGGCGCAGCTCAGGTCGTACTTGCTGTAGATCACGCAGTAGCGGCCGTTGATTTCGATTCCCTCCAACAGCGGTTCGCCTTCTTTGAACGACGCGTCGAGCGGATCGTTGGGGTTGCCACTCTCGGGGATTCGACGTTTCACGCGGCGGATGTCGAAGCCGATCCCCTGGGAGAAGAGTTCGTGCGTGACGGGGATCCGCTCGAGCTTCTTGTCGGGGAAGAGCTGGCGCACCATCTCCCGGAAGCTCTTGTCGAACTGCGGCGAGCCGCAGCACGAGTCGGCAAACAGCACCGCCCCGTTCTTGAGATATTTGCGGAGGTTCTCCAGCTCCTGCCGGCCGAACTCGAACGACGCGCGGCCATGCAAATAGGCCAGCGGATAGCGGCGCAACGCCGGGTCGCTGGGGACCAGGTTCTTTTGCCGCGGCGAGGCGACCACGCCCGACAAGCGGTTCAGGGCCATCAAGACGTTGTGCAGGGCCCGCGGAGCGGCATCCCAGTCGCCCGTGTGCCGCAGCTTGACCACCTGCAACAAGCCCCGCTCGATCGGGCTGGGAGCGGTGGTCGTGTCTTCGATCGGGGCGTCGAGCTTGTCGTACGGCTCGCGGCCCGTGGCGTACGCGACAACATTGGCTCCCACTTTCATCGAGTGCAAGACCAGCAGGCTGAAAGCGGGCGTGCGCTTGGGCACCGGCTGCAGTGACCATTTGTCCCACAGGCACGAGTGATCGCGAGGCGAATAGACAAACGACGTCCGGCAGCCGAAATCCACTCCCAAAAGTTCGGTCCCCTCGGGGTCGAGCGGGAATTCCGCGCGGTAGATCGGATGTTCGGGGGGCAGGCGCTTGAGCTGGGCCTCGCCGGGATAAATCCGCGACACGAGACTTTTGATCCCCTCCTCGAATCCCGCGCCGTTGCAGTTGTTGACCGCGAAGATGAATCCCCCCTGCTCGATGTAGGCGCGCAAAAGCTGCACCTGCGCCTCGCTGAATTTCGGTTCGTCGAGGCCGCTGATGTACAGGATCGGCGCCTGCAACAAGTCGCGGACGCTGCCGTGGGCGACGATCTTGTCGAGATCGATTTCCTGAAACGTGAGGAGCCTGGGCCACTTCGGCAGGCCGCTGACGTACTCCGTGAGATTCCGCACGTCGTTGGGATGCAGGTTCCAGTTGGGGAGCGTGTCGTCGTTGGCCTTGCGAACCTCGCCCGTGCCGTAGTTGAGCTTGTTGATCAGAACCGGAGCGAGTCCCTTCGACAGGAACAACAGCGCGAAGCTCGAGGCGACGACCTGGTCCGACTCGACCGAGGTGAAGGTCGCGTTCCAGCTCCCCTTGACTCGCGATTGCCCGTCGATCAGGTAGGCGGCCCCTTCGCGATACCAGTCGTGGTTGCCGAAGAACCGCTGGCCCGAAAGGCGGCCCGCCCGCTCGACGCCGTAGAGGTAATAGAGCACCCAGCTGGCCCCATGCCCGGGATTCACGCCCACCGCGAAATACCGTTCGAACCATTCGACGGCGCGGCGGAGGGCGGTGGTGGTGCGCGGGGATTTGTTGCAGCACTTGGGAGTGCCGTCCGGATTCACGTCGTCGCCGTTTGAGCCGAGCATTTCCTCGCAGATCACCAGCGAGCCGATGCCCGAGCAAGTCATGCTGCCGGTGCTGGGATCGAAGACGTGATAGCCCCAGCCGCCGTCGCCGTTTTGCGATTCGACGAAGTGCTTGACCGTCAGCTCCCAGGTCTTGCGGCGGATTTTGATGCCGGCGATCGCCGCCTCCCGCAGTCCGAGAACGGCAAACTGGGTATTGCTGTTGTCCTCGCTGCCGCCGCCGTAGGGGCCGTTGCCGTAGTTCCACATGCCGGCCAGCGGGCCGCGGGTCGTCTGCATGTTTTCGAGCCGCTCGGCCAGCGTCGCGATTCGCAGCTTGTCGCGGTCCCAATCCTTTGCGGCGACGAGGGCCATCAGCACCAGCGAGGTTTCGTACGTTCCTCCCGGATCGTGGAAACTCCGCAGATACGACAGAGCGCGCACGATCACCGGGTCTTGCGGACTCACTCCGGAATTGAGCAGGGCGAGCGTGCACAGGGCCGACGGCCCGACCGGATACGTCCCGCGACCCAGCCCGGCCGTGCCGAAGGAGCCGTTGCTGTTCTGCATGGTCGCCAGGAAGCTGGTGCCGCGGGCAATGGAGTTCTTCACCATTTCCGCGCTGAGCTCGATCTCGCGCCCCTGCCCACGAGCTGACGCGGCAGCGAACCCGCAACAAACGACGGCGGCCACGATCCAGGCCGCCCGCCGGACGCCGTCTGACATGCTCTCGTTCCTGCGGCCTGGTTCCTGCGGCGTTGTTGTGCGCCCTTTGTTTCCGGCGCCGTTCTTTCCGGCGAGGTGATTTTGGAATCAATTCTATCTGACGGCCGAACTCGGGCAAACGGCGTGAGCGCCGACGTCGTCCTCAGCACTCGACGACTTACAAAACCAGACGATTGATGCGGATCCGCCGGCCCCCTAGAATCGGCAAACCGATTCTCAAGCCTTGTTTGCGAGGAAATCCGCCCGCTGTGCCTTCCGAGAAACGCGACTTCGACGACTTCCTCGATCGATTCAAGCGGCACCACGACCTGATGGTCGAGGAGCTGCACAAAGTGATCATCGGGCAGGACCCGGTCATCGACCAGATCCTGGCCGCGATCTTCACCGGGGGGCATTGCCTGCTGGTCGGCGTGCCGGGGCTGGCCAAAACGCTGGTCGTCAGCACGATTGCTCAAATCCTCGACGCCCAGTTCAAGCGGATCCAGTTCACGCCCGACCTGATGCCTTCGGACATCACCGGGACCAACGTGCTCGAAGAAGGAGACGGCGGGCAGCGGGAGTTTCGTTTCGTCCAAGGCCCCGTTTTCACGAACATTCTGCTGGCCGACGAGATCAACCGCACGCCTCCGAAAACTCAGGCGGCCCTCTTGCAGTCGATGCAGGAGCACGAAGTCACGGCCGGCAAGCAGACGTATCCCCTGCCCGAGCCGTTTTTTGTGATCGCGACGCAAAACCCGATCGAGCAAGAGGGGACCTATCCGCTGCCCGAGGCCCAGCTCGACCGCTTCATGTTCAATATCAGGGTCGATTACCCGACGCTCGAACAGGAAGAAGAGATTCTGTCCCGCACGACGATCGGGGAAAAGCCCGACGTGCGGAAGGTGCTGTCCTCCAAGTCGATTCTCTTCCTGCAGAAGCAGATCGGACAGATCGAGGCCACGCCCCTGACGATTAATTATGTGGCGCGGCTGGTCCGCGCGACGCGACCCCCCGACCCGTCGTCGCCCAAGTTCATCCGAGAGATGGTCGACTGGGGTGCCGGGCCGCGGGCGGGGCAATATTTGATCTCCGGGGCCAAAGCGGTCGCTGCCATGGACGGCCGCCCCAGCGTGTCGCTGGACGACGTCCGCAAAGTGGCCATCCCTGTGCTGCGGCACCGCATCTCGACGAACTTCCAGTCGCAGGCCGAAGGCATGACGCCCGACGACATCATCAATCGCCTGATCAAGGAAGTCCCCGAGCCGACGATCGACAAGTACGAAAAGCGATGACTGGGTTCGCGAAACCCATTCTGACTGTCTGCGCGGCGCTGCTCTTGCTCAATGCGGCCCGAGCCGGCGGACAGTCAGGCTCGTCGACTGCGGCACCTCAAGCGCCGCGCGCCGAGACGGCCGATGATGTCTTTCGGCTGCTGTCGCAAGTCTATGCGTACGATCCGGCCATTCCGCTGGAGGGGCGGATGGTCGAGCAGATTACGGAGCGCGGCGAGGCCACGCCGCGGGAGAAAATCGTCTTTCGAGGAGCCCAAGGCTTTTATGTCCCCGGCTATCTGCAGCTTCCGGCTCTCGCGCAGACGACTGACAACCGACCGGTGCCGTGTGTCCTTTTGCTCCACGGCTGGTCGGGCTCGAAAGCGAATTTCTGGACGGACAACAACTACATCAGCGGCGGCAA
>DASPSM010000483.1:0-2657 GCA_035623955.1 Planctomycetaceae bacterium | reverse complement strand
TCGCCTTGCCTTTTCATTCACACCACGACGTACCCGACGTTTCCCGTAGCACCTCGTCGGCGAAGGCCTCTCGGGGCAGGTAGCACATCGGCGGGTGGCTAATCTCCAGCACCCGCCATGCGCGGGTGGTCGACGCGATGGTCTTTCCTTCACGGTGGTAGCGGGGGAGAGTTGAGTGGTAGCGGGGACAGTGGTAGCGGGGACAGTGGTAGCGGGGACAGGATTCGAACCTGCGACCTCTGGGTTATGAGCTAACCCGTCGCGGTCTTCCCCCATACGCTCGGTCTCATAGCTGCAGGTCAGCGACGTTCAGCCGTCCAACCTGTCTCGCCACGTCGCGCTTGTTCGCATCGATTCCACCGCGTTCTGCGTCCAAATCCATGGCCACCACACTGAGCGGTACGTCCAACCGCCTCGGCGTCTTACGGTGTAAACCAGGAGCCGCGTCGTCCGGATCGACGCGCGGGGTCAAGCTCGCCAGGCGTTCATCGGGTGTTGTTTTGGGATTCTTTGGCTTAGGAAGTCTGTCGACGGAGGGCTGGCTTTAATGAGGTCCACTAGTGGCGGTGATTGTTGGGGTCGGTGTTGACGCCGGCGACGAGTGTGTGGCCGTCTCGGATGGCGGTGCGGGTAGTGGGCGTCGGGTGACCCGCCGCGCAGAGCTCGAGGATGTGGCCCGCCGCGTCTTCGGCTGGAAAGCGCTGCGCGCCGAGCAGCTCGACGCGATGGAGGCGCTCGTCGCGCGCCGCGACGTGCTCGCGCTGATGCCGACGGGGGCCGGCAAATCCGCGATCTATCAGGTGGCGGCGGTCCTGATCGAGGGCGCAACGCTGGTGATCTCGCCGTTGATAGCTCTGCAGCGCGACCAGATCGATCACATCGTTGCTGCTCACGGCCCCACTGCCGTCGCCATCAACTCCCGCCAACGCCAGGCACAAACGTCACGCAGTTGGGAGGCCGTGCGCCGCCACGAAGCCGAGTACATCTTTCTCTCCCCGGAACAGCTTTCGAAGGACGACGTCGTCTCGCGTCTTGCCGAATCGAACGTGTCGCTGATCGTGGTGGACGAAGCGCACTGCGTGTCGACGTGGGGGCACGATTTCCGGCCGGACTATCTGCGGCTCGCTGACGCGTTCGACCGGCTCGGCCGCCCACCCGTGGCGGCGTTGACGGCGACCGCGTCCCCGCTGGTGCGCCGCGAGATCATCGAGCGGCTCGGGTTGCGCGATCTCGTTGTGATCGCCAGCGGCTTCGACCGGCCGAACTTGCGCCTCGAGGTCGAGCATCACGTGTCAGACGCCGAAAAGCGCGACGCCGTGGTGTCGACGGTCGCCGAGATGGTGGGGCCGGTCCTGGTGTACACCGCGACCCGCAAAGACGCCGAGAGCTACACCGACGCACTAGCCCGGCGGGGCAGGAGTGCCGCTGCGTACCACGGCGGCATGAGGGCGGCGCAGCGCGACCAGATTCATCGCAGGTTTCGCGACGACGAGTACGAGATGATCACCGCCACATCGGCTTTCGGCATGGGTATCGACAAGCCCAACATTCGGGCCGTCGTGCACGCCTCGGTTCCCGACTCGCTGGACAGCTACTATCAGCAGGTCGGCCGCGCCGGTCGCGACGGGGAGGCAGCGCTGGCCCTGCTGTTCTATCGACCCGAAGACTTATCGCTGGCGCGGTTTTTCACCGCGCATCACCCCGACGAAGAGCTGCTGCATCGGGTCTACTCGGCGCTGTCGGCTGACAGACCTAAGCGGCTCAAAGACCTGCGAACCGAACTCGGTGTCCGGGGCCGCCGGCTCACCACCGCAGTGAACCTGCTCGACCAGGCCGGTGCCGTCACCTCGGGCCATAAAGGATTCGCCGCCTCCGGAGAACCAGAGGCGACCGCAGTGGGCCGTGCGGTCGAAGTCGTCGAGACCAGCGAACGTGTCAATCGCACGCGAGTGGAAATGCTGCGGGGTTACGCCGAAACGCGAGAATGCCGTCGGCAGATTCTGCTCGCGTATTTCGGCGAGACGCTGCCCGAACCGTGCGGCAACTGCGATCGCTGCCGCGACAACCAGATTGGTGAAGCGTCCGCCCATGAACAACGGCCGGCAATACCCGTCAACACCACCGTCGAGCACCGCGAGTGGGGACCGGGAGTCGTTATCGGCGGCACTGCCGACACCGTCACGGTGCTTTTCGAGAAATACGGCTACCGGACGCTGTCGATGAAGGTGATCCGAGAAACCGCCGTCCTGCGGCAGACGCGCGGTGAGAACGTCAGCAATGTCTAGCAACGAGTGGCCCCGATTCAGACGAGATTGGCTCACGCGGAAGAAAACCCTTATCCCGCACCTCGCAACGCTGTTGTCCGATCGCACCACGTGGCGGCCGTGTACGTCGCTGGACGCCTTGACCTTGCCGAATTCAACGATGACCGTGCGGTTGGGGCTGCAGCCCATCGCCATGCCCGCCTCCTAGACCGCCTCCAACAGCGACTGCTTGGAACCGAAGTAGTGATAGAGCCCCCTCGCGAAGCGCCGACGTCGCGCAGCACGTCGTCGATGACTCATCTGTTCGTAGCCCCTGGCCTGCACCAAACGGTGTGCGGCATAGATGAATTGGTCACGGCGCGCGGGACTGTCCGGCAAACGGCGGACAGTCCC
>DASPSM010000480.1:0-5814 GCA_035623955.1 Planctomycetaceae bacterium | reverse complement strand
ACGAGAGCACCAGCACGCCGAACAGGTCAAGCCGCCGCCGGACTCCCGCAGTCGCTCCACTGATCGCAAACACAAACGTGCCGCAAAAGTCGAGCACCGACAGAAGCGTGATCATTGGCGCCTCCGCATTTCCGGCTGGTACGAGTGGTAGGGCGAGGCCTCCACTTGGCTTTCTACACGATGTTTGAAGGCTGCCCCTCACCCCCAGCCCCTCTCCCGTCTCGTCGGCGTCCGCCGCTTCGACGAAAACTGCCGGCGCGGACGCAAAGCGGGGAGAGGGGAGAAAAAGAAAAAGTGCTCACGCGAAATCTCTCTCCCCTCTCCCCTTGCGGGAGAGGGGCTGGGGGTGAGGGGTCGGCCTCTGCATTGTGCCACGAACTGAGGGCCAACGTTGGAGAATCGCTGCCGGATGGGCTAACGTGCATTCCATCTCGCCGATTGGTCCCTGGCGCTTCGAATCCCAACAGGAGCCTGCCGTGCCAGCGACTCGGTCCAACACCAACACCCGGCCGAGCGATCGCGCGGCCGCCTTTTGCGCGAAATACGATTTGCGACTCGCAATCCTGTTGGCGCCGATGGCAGGGGCCTGTCCGGCGTCGCTTTCGATCGCCGTCGCCAATGCCGGCGGGATGGGAGCGATGGGCGCGCTCGTCTCCAAGCCGGACGCGATTCGCGCCTGGGTCGAGGAGTTTCGTGCAGCGAGCGGCGGCCCGTTTCAGCTCAACACGTGGATCCCCGATCCACCGCCGCGGCGCGATGCCGATGCCGAATCCCGCGTACGAAAATTCCTTGCGTCGTGGGGGCCGGAAGTCCCTGCGGCAGCGGGCGACGCGCAGCCTCCCGACGTTCGCGAGCAGTGCGAAGCGTTCCTCGAACTGAAGCCCACGGCGGTCTCCTCGATCATGGGGCTCTACGCGCCGGAGTACGTGGCGCGGCTGAAACGAAACGGAATTGCCTGGTTCGCCACCGCCACGACGCTCGCCGAAGCGCAACAAGCGCAACAGGCCGGTGCCGACGCCATCATCGCCCAGGGAGCCGAAGCGGGGGGCCATCGCGGGTCTTTTGATCAAGCCGCCGCGGAACGGCAACTCGTCGGGCTCTTTGCCCTCTTGCCGCGCTTCGCCGATCACCTCGACGTTCCGATCATCGCGGCCGGCGGCATCGGAGACGGTCGAGGCGTCGCGGCGGCGCTGGTCCTGGGGGCAAGCGCGGCAATCGTCGGCACCGCGTTCTTACGCTGCCCCGAAGCGAAAACGCATCCCGCGTGGGCGGGGGCACTCGAGAATCTCGAACCCGACAACACAACACTGACCCGCGCCTTCACCGGGCGCCTGGGCCGCGCGATCGCCACCAACTACGTCAAGGCCGCCGCATCGCCCGACGCGCCGGCGCCGGCCCCGTATCCGGTGCAGCGTGGACTGACCACCGCCATGAAAGACGCCGGCGCCGCCGCCAGCGACGTCCACCGCATGCAGGCCTGGGCCGGCCAATCGGCGGCGATGGCCAAAGCGATTCCCGCGGGCGACCTCGTGCGGCAGATTTGGGACGAAGCGCAGACGCTGCTTTGACGGCTCCCGATTAGCCGCCCGTGACCTCGCGCAGGTGATACGACTTCACGCGGGTCAGCGTCGAATAGCCAAGGGCCGACAGCGTGATGCCGTGGCCCGTCTCTTTGACGCCCGTCCACGCCAGGGCCGGATCGAGGTAGTCGCAGCGGTTCATGTAGACCGTGCCCGTTTCGATCCGCGCGCCGATCCGCTCGGCCGCGTCAACGTCCTCGGTCCATATCGAGGCGGCCAATCCGTAGGGGCTGTCGTTCATCAGCCGGATGGCGTCTTCGTCGGATTCGACCGGCATCACGCCGACGACAGGACCGAACGTTTCTTCTTTCATGATGGCCATGTCGTGGTTCACGTTGACCAGCACTTCGGGCGCGAGATAAGCCGAACTGGGCTTGTCCGGCGCGAAGAGACTTGGCGGCACGAGGCGCCTGGCTCCCTGCTCGACCGCCTCGCGAATCTGGCTCCGGACGAAGTCGGCTGCGGACGCGTTCACCATTGGCCCAAGCGTTGTGTCCGGATCGAGCGGATTTCCAACGACGTATTTCGACGCGACCTCGACGAGCCCGGCGACCACGCGATCGAAGTGTCGCTTGTGCACGTAAACCCGCTCGACCGCGCAGCACGACTGGCCCGAGTTGAAAAACGCCCCGTCGGCGATGTTCTCGATCGCGTAAGCGAGATTCGCGTCCTCCCGCACGTAGGCCGGGTCTTTTCCCCCCAGCTCCAGCCCGGTGCCGATGAACGTGCCGGCCGCGGCCCTCTCGATCTCGCGCCCGGCCGCGACCGAGCCCGTGAAGTTCACCTGATGCACGCGCCCCGATCGAATGATGTTCGCCGTCTGCTCGTGATCGAGAACCAGGTTGCGAAACAGCCCGTTGGGCAACTCGGCCCGGTCGAACGCCGCCTGAAATCGCTCCCCCACCAGCAGCGTCTGCGTCGCGTGCTTGAGGACGACGGCATTCCCCGCCATCAGCGCCGGCACGACCGAGTTCACTGCCGACAGATACGGATAATTCCAAGGTGCAATCACCAGCACTGTCCCCAACGGCTCGCGCCGGATCAACCGCCGAAACCCGTCCAGCGGCGCCGGCACGTGATCGGCGAGCGCCGCAGGCGCGATTTGGATCATGTACCGCGCCCGCTCCGCGGTGCGTTCGACTTCTCCGACGCCGTAGCGCACCGGCCGCCCCATCTGCAACGCCAACTCGGGGGCAATCGAGCCGGCCATCTCCAAAAGTGCTCTGACCGCCGCCGAACAGAGCTTCGCCCGGTCGATCAGCCGCGCCTTTTTCCACTGTTGTTGGGCCCGGTGCGCGTCGTCCAAAGCCGCACCGACTTCGGCCTGCGTGGCATAAGCCCGCTCGGCGACAACTCGGCCATCGATCGGTGAGATGATTTTCGGCATATCGGTGCCAACACTCGCAACTTGAAGCTCAGTGTGAGTTTGAAATGCAAAACCGGCCCGACGCAGCGGATCAGCCGGTTCTTTTTTGACGCTCACGGCCAGAGTCCACTCTAAGGAGCCGACAGAGGTCGAGCAACGAGCCTCGACGGCAGCGAACCTCGCCTCGGCCCCGGAGTTTGGAGCTCACCGTCCGACTCGCGGGTCCACCGTCAGCACGCCCAGGTCCACCGGCCGTTGCGAGAGCTTTTCGTTGATCGCCGGCACGGTGATTCGCGCGAAGACCCGGCAGGTCGCTAGCCGGGTGGTAGACTCGACGAGCAACGCAATCAGCCGATAGTCTCCGACCGGAACATCGTCGATGCAAAAGTTGCCGGCGTCGTCGAGCGTCCCGATGAGTCGCTCGACATCCTCCTGGGTGTTGCCCGGTTCGAGCATCACGCGGGCGTAGTTCCATTCGATTTGGGCCTTGGAATTGGGGGCCGGCCGGAGTTGTCCGATCACCGGCCGCCCGGAGTTTCCCAGATCGATCCGCGCCGTCTTCCCCGCATCGAAGCGGATCCGAACTCGGCGCGAGGACGACAGGCTCGCACCCTCCTGCGTTTTCGCGAGCTCCTTCCCTATGGTTCCGCGACCCGGGAGGACGCGCTCCAACACAAATCGTCCCTGGCCGTCGGTCGTGCCTGTCTCAGAGAAAAAAATCAACGCATCGTTCGCGGCGTGCTGCGTTAAGAAGTCATGGTCGATATGGATTCCGACATGCGGCTGCAGTTGCCGGGCCGTTCGCAGAGTTCCCTCGGCCCGGGCCCACGGCTTGAGCTTGAACGTTGCGGGGAGCGAGTTCGCGAAACATTTGACCCGCAGATATCCCGACGGATGCGTGATCACGAGCCAAAAATCATCGGCCTGCCGCGGGAAGTGAAAGCGGCCGGCGGCGTCTGTCCGGCACCGCGGCGCCCCGGCCGTCCAACTCAGCTCGCCGTTCTTGACCATCACCTGCGAGCCGGCGATGGCCAGAGCGACCTCGGCTCGCGCCGCAAGAGCGCCGTCGGGAGTGAGAACCGTCGCGGCGAACTCATCGTTCTTCGGCGGAGCTGCACGGGCCGTGTCGTCAAACCGCGCGGCGGGGCAGACAGTGACGGCAAATAGAATCAGCGTGGCCGCCGGAGAGCCGCACCGCCACCAAGCGCGCCGCGGCGAGCGTCCCGCTGAATGGATTCCTATCGTTGGATCGCGCTGCATTGGACGCGCCGCATTACCTGGCCGGGGCCGGAGCCGCCATTGCGCGACGACCGCCGGTCGGCTTGAGCGTCAACACCCCCAGGTCGACCGGTCGTTGCAAAAGCCTTTCGTCAATTGTCGGGACGGTGAAGCGATGGTTGGCGAGCCGCTCCGCCGCGAGCTCGAAAGGGTTGTTGCTGCGGACGACCACTTTCAGCACATACTCGCCGGGAGGCACGCCGTCGATCGAAAAGTTTCCCTCTCGATCCGCGGTTGCCTCGAATGACGGCTTGTTGAAGAGGGGCACAAGTGGCTCGACGTCGATGTCGGCAAAACTCCAAGCCTTTGGCTGCTTCAAATCCGCCGCATGCCGCAGTTGGCCGATTACCGGCCGGCCAGAGAAGCCGAATTCGACGTGCGTGGTCTGTCCCCCGGTCCCGCTGAGCAGGGTGCGGATTTTCGCGCCGGAAGCCACCTCGGTAAAACCTTCTTTCAGGGTAAAATTCAGCCTGCGGCCGATCAATGTCGGCCCCGCGAGGGCGCGCTCGAAGACAAATCGACCGTTCGCGTCGGTCGTGGCCGATTCCCTCCAAATGATCCACGGTGGATTCGCGAGGCCGCTACCGATATCGCTCAGCTCCAGCGAGACGTTCGCCTGAGGTTTGCCCGCGATCTGATAGGTCCCGACTACCCGCGCCCACGGAGCAAGCTTGATGCTCTCGGGGATCGACTGGCGAGAGCATCGGACCAGCGCATAGCCGGTCGGATGCATCACCGCGAGTAACAAACGCCCGTCCACAGCGGGGAATGCAAACCGGCCCGCCTCATCGGTTGCCACTTTCGCGCGAAACTGGACGCCGGTGACTTCTCCCTCGGGGAGGTAGACCTGGCAATGGCCAACAGCCACGACGACGGTGGCCTTCGACACAGGCTTGCCGGTTTGATCGGTGACCCGACTCGTCAAGGTCGCCGGCTGGGGAGCGTCGGATGCTAAAACGGGCAGAGAGGCGAAAACGACGATCGATATCGTGGCCGCGAAGCGGAGCGCCGCGCGGACCATCCACCGTTGGCTCGTCCTCGGATCGCGATTCATGTTCCCCTTCTCATCGTCAACTCGCGTCGAATGGGTCGCTCCGCTCACTTCTTGGCTGGGACCGCCATGACGCGAAAGCCGGGCTTGAGCGTCAACACGCCCAAATCGACTGGCCGTTGCGAGAGTTTTTCGTCGATCCCCGGCACCGTGAAGCGGTGCTCGGACAGATTCTCGGCACGGTTTTGGGGAAAAAAGACTGACAGGATGTAGTTGCCAGGAGGCACGTCGTCGATGCAGAAATTTCCCTCGCGATCGGTGGTCGCCGTGAACGTCGGCCTCTGGAAGGCGCGTATGAACGGTGCCACGCGAATGTAGGCAGAATTCCAGGGAGTTTCTTGCTTCGAACCCTCTGCATGCTTCAACTGGCCGATCACCGGCCGCCCCGAAGCTCCGAATTCGATGCGAGTGGTCTGTCCCGCGGTGAGCCGGGTCAGGATTTTCGCAGCGGACGCCATTTCGATCGCGCCCTGGTTCACGTCGAGTCGCACGTCGCGGCCGAGCGAGGCGTATCCGGGAACGGCGCGGTCGAAAACATA
>DASPSM010000479.1:0-3052 GCA_035623955.1 Planctomycetaceae bacterium | reverse complement strand
CAGCGCAGGTGCATTTTGCCCGGCTGCGTCAGCTCGTTGGTGTCCGGATTGAAGTAGTACTCGTAAAGCGTGGTCTCGCTGAGCCAGCCGTTGGCCTCTTGCGCGTGGGTCATGTCGAGCACGGACGCGCGATCGGTGCACAGATAGGGCCACGGCCAATAGTGTTCGGTGTGGTAGATGTGGGCGCAGGTCATCGGCGGGCACTTCGGCCGTGGGTACGGAGGCCATTCGAGGCCCTTGCACTCGCACTGCCGGGCGCCGACAGGCTCCTGGTTCCGCATGGCCCACCAGGCTTCGCTGTGCCAGCGCGGCTCGCAGGCGTTGCAGTTATTGCAGTTGTCTTGAGCGAAGGCCGACGAAGAAGCGGCGGCCACGACACACAAGAACGCGACCAGCGCCAACGGGCGCGCCACGACGAGCATGGTATCCCCCCTCCGGATCAATCGAGGTTGCCGCCGCGGTTCCGGAAAATTTTCCAATCGCCCCCGGAAGCGCCCGTCCGGCCCGACTTTTGTCTCTCGCAGTGACAGGCCCTGTCTGCGAGAGTCAATCGCCCCCGGAAGCGGCAATTCGCCGAACTGTCACGGCCCGCGCGGCAGTTCTGTGTCCCTACTATCGGCAACCCGATTGAGCGGTGATAACGGGAAAACGGGCTGCGTTGTCGTTTATCGATTTGCCGCGTGTGCCGAGAGCGCACAGCATGCGGCCCCGGTGATGAGTCGTGATAGCGGCTTCGAATCGACACCGCGCGCGAACCGACGGCGCACGAAAGTCAGGGCGCGATCTTGTGAAAAGCTCTCGCGCAAAAATCTGTGGGTGGCTGAAGCTACGGCAGCTCGACGAACACGTCATTTCCCTCGATCTTCAGGGGAAATTTCGCGTGTTCCATTCGCTGGTTGAAGCAGTGGCGACCCGTTGTCACGTCGAATTGCCAGCCGTGCCAGGGACAGGTCACCACCGATCCCTCTAATGTCCCCTCCCCCAGCGGTCCGCCCGCGTGCGGACAAATGCCATCCAGCGCGTACAGCGTTCCGTTCACGTTGAAGAGTGCGACCACGCGTCCGCCGGCCGTCAATTCGCGCGCGGAGCCTGGTGGCACCTCGCCCACCGTCGCCACTCGGTGCCATTGCGCCATACCAAATCACCGGCCAAGAAAAAAAGTCGGCAAGCCGAGAGAATTATAGTCAAGGCTTCGGATTCGCCCGAGTGTCGATCAGGCGGCCGCCCGCTTGCGACGCACGCGTTGCTTGGGCACGCTCTTCCAGCGGCGGTGCACCCAGAAATATTGTTCGGGCGCGAGCGCAATCGCGCGCTCGAGGGCCGTCGTGAACCGCTGCGTCACCTGGCGGACCGCGTCGGGCCCGTCGAATGCCGCTGTGTCGATGAGATCGGCGTAGCCGATCTCGTAGCGCACCCAGCGATTCCGCTCGAAATCGTCGGGCAGGCGCCTCGCATAGCCGACGGCGATGTACGCCCGGTATTCCAGCGCCAAGAGAGCGATCGACTTGAAGGTCGAGGCCGGCTTGCCGAAGAAATCGACGAAGAGTCCCGTCGAACCGGCGTCCTGATCGCCCATCAGGCCGAGGTGTCCGCGCCGCTCGAGCATGTCGAGCATGTCGCCTCCGCCGCCGCGCTTGGAGATCAGGCTGTGTCCCGTCTGCCTGCGGAACCTCTCGAACCAGCGATGCAGAAACGGATTGTCGAGGTCGCGGGCGACGATCCCCATTGGGAAGCCGAACATGCCGAAGGTGCCGCTGGCGATCTCCCAATTGCCGAAGTGCCCGCTGAGGATGATCACCGGCCGCCCGCTGCACAAGAGCCGCACCGTTTCGTCGCGACCCCGAAACTGCACGATGTCGGCACAGTTATAGAGGCGGAGCTTGCGGCGGACCTGCACAATCTCGACGACGACCCGAAACAGATGCACCCACATCCGGCGAATGATGTCGTCGATTTCGCGATCCGAATAGCGCCTGCCGAAGGCCTGTCGGATGTTGTCCCGCGCGACGGCGTAGCGCGTGAGCTTCTTCGGCAGCACGCGGTGAACGACAAAAGCCATCGCTTCGGCCAGGCGAATCGACGTCTGCACGGGCAGAATATCGACCAGGCAGACGACTACGCGGAACGCCACGTACTCGGCAACGTGGCGCAGACGCTCGGCGTTAATGAGTTGACGAAAATCGCGCATAGGAACCGCGGGGCACAACTCGTTGAAGGGTGGCCCGGACAACTTGTTGGGGCTGTCCCCGGCCGCCTAGCGGTCGAGCGAAAAGTGTCCCCGCAATGGCCGAATCGGTCAATCCGCGTTTGTGAGCGCCAACCGGCTCGACTGTCTGCGTGTTATAATCAACGTGTTATGGATCAAATCGCCCGCAATGTTCGCGATCTGGGAAAGGAAGAGCGGAGAGTGTATGAGGCCGCTCTCGGTGAAACTTTGCGCGAGGATCAGCAGGTCATTCTTCGCGTGGTAACGCCCACGCAATCCAAAGTGCCTGCGGTCGACAACTGCAAATCACTCCCCGACTGGTGCAACGTGTACGACGGCCTCTCCGATGCAGAAGTTGTCGAGATCGAGTCCGCGATTCTGGACCGAAACGGCTGGAAGCGCGATGAACTTGACAACAAATGACTGGCGCAAGGATTAACAGGCGTCAAGAACCTTCGAGTTGGTCAATCTACGTTTCGAGACCGAATGACCCGGTGGGCGCTGACCCAACTCGCCTACGATCGCTCCGCCGTCGCTTCAATCGCCATCCACCGCTGCTTCTCAAACGACTCCAGCACCTTGTCCGCCACAAGTTGGGCCGAGGCGCCGGCGTCGAAGCCGGGCACTGCGTCGCGGCGTTCGACGATGGCTGAGACGAATTCCCACACCAGGTCGTAGCGGAAGACCGTGCTCGGGACGCCTTGGGTGGGGTCGCGGGGGCTGCCCGGGGCGACCAGGAATTCGGCGGGGACCGGCACCGTTTGCAGCGACTGCCCGTGCTTGCCGAGCAGGATCGTGTTCGGTTCGGTGAGGCGATAGACGGCGGAGCCTTCGCTGCCGTTGACT
>DASPSM010000472.1:0-2516 GCA_035623955.1 Planctomycetaceae bacterium | reverse complement strand
TTCCCGAGCTGTCGCCCGCCGCGCAGGGGCAGGTCGGCATCGTCAACGCCAAACGGCTCTGGAAGGAGAACCAGGAATTCTGGAAGGACAAAAAGCTCCCGCTCCAGCAGGAGTTCATCTTCGCCAGCACAGGGACCAAGGATAAGCACGATCCGCCGGACAAGTACGTGACGGCGTTTGCCGGCTCCGACATCGAGACCAATCCGCCGGCGACCAACGCGGCCGTTCAGGCGATGACGGGCAAAACCTTCACGCGGCAGGTCGACAAAATGCCGCCGCAGGCCGTGCTCGACGAAATCGACAAGAAAGTCGATTTTCAGAAGCTCGAGGAAGTGCTGATGGACGAAGGCACGAGGAAATTTGCCGACCCGTTCAAGAGCCTTCTCGCGCTGATCGCCCAGAAGCGATCCGCGCTTATGACGGCCGGTCGCCGATGAGCGAGCGACGGCGCGCCAATGCAGCAGTCGCGGGCCACACGGAGTCCGAGCGCGCCCGCTCGACGACCATTCTCAGCGTCAGGCTGAACGGAAAAGTCGCGCTGGGGGGCGACGGGCAGGTGACGTACGGCAACACCATCATGAAGGCCGACACGCGGAAGATTCGCTGGATCCTCGACAACAAGGTGCTGGTCGGCTTCGCCGGCTCGACGGCCGACGCGTTTGCCCTGCTGGAGCGCTTCGAGGCCAGGGCCAAGGATTATCCTGGCAACATCGTGCGGGCCGCCACCGAACTGGCGCGTGACTGGCGGACGGATCGCCTGCTGCGGCGACTCGAAGCCATGATGGTCGTGATCAACGACGAACACAGCCTGCTCATCACCGGGCAGGGGGACGTCGTGCAGCCGTCCGACGGCATCCTGGGGATCGGCTCGGGTGGCACTTACGCGCTCGCGGCCGCCCGAGCCCTGGTGCAGAACACCAAGCTCGGCGCGTCCGAAATCGTCCGCAAGGCCCTGGTGATCACCTCGGAAATTGACGTCTTCACCAACGCGAACATCGTCGTGGAGGAGATGAAGTGTTCGAAATGACGCCGCGAGAAATCGTGGCCGAGTTGGACAAGCACATCGTCGGGCAGGACGCGGCCAAGCGCGCCGTCGCCATCGCGCTGCGAAACCGCTGGCGCTGGCAAAAGCTGTCCGACGACGTCCGCAAGGAGGTGACGCCGAAGAACATCATCATGATCGGCCCGACGGGCGTGGGCAAAACCGAGATCACGCGCCGCCTGGCCAACTTGATGGGCGCCCCCTTCGTCAAAGTCGAAGCGTCGCGATACACCGAAGTCGGCTACTACGGCCGTGACGTGGAAAGCATCATCCGCGACCTGGTCGAAGCAGCCAACAATCTCGTCCGCAACAAGAAGCGCTCCGAGGTGGAAAAACACGCCGTCGAGCGCGTCGAGGACAAGCTGCTCGACCTCCTCGTCCCCGCATCCGACTGGCACGGCGACGGCGCCGATCGAGAGGCGGCCCAGCGCCGCGAGCGAACCAAGGAGAAATTTCGCGACAAGCTCCGCGCGGGAGAGCTCGAAGAGCAGGCGGTCGAAATCTCCGTCGAGCAGCGCACGGCACCGGTCCAGATCTTCTCCAATATGGGCATGGAGCAGATGGACATGGACCTGCAGGGGATGCTCGAGAAGATCATGCCGCGGCAAAGCTCCAAGCGCCAGCTCAAGGTCCGCGAGGCGCGTCGCGTGCTGTTGGATCAGGAAATCGAGGCGCTCGTCGACAAAGACGCCGTGCACGAAGAGGCGCTGCGTCTGGCCGAACGGGCCGGCGTAGTCTTTATCGACGAGATCGACAAGGTCTGCGGGCCCGAGGAAGGCTCGCGCGGTCCCGACGTCAGCCGGCAAGGGGTGCAGCGCGATCTGTTGCCGATCGTCGAGGGGACGACCGTGCAGACGCGTTACGGCTCGATCAAGACCGATCACGTCTTGTTCATCGCGGCCGGCGCGTTCCACAAATCAAAACCCTCCGACCTGATGCCCGAGCTGCAGGGCCGCTTCCCGATCCGCGTGGAACTCAAGGATCTCACCCGCGACGACTTCGTGCGGATTCTCACCGAGCCGGCCACCTCACTCACGCGACAGTACGAACTGCTGCTGGCCACGGACGGCGTGAAGCTCAAGTTCAAGAAGGAGGGGGTCGAGGCGCTGGCCGACATCGCCTACCACGTCAACCAGACCAGCCAGAATATCGGGGCCCGGCGGCTCTACACCCTTTTGGAGCGGCTGCTCGAAGACGTTAGCTATTCCGCCCCCGATGCGGCCAAGAAAACCATCACGATCGATGCCGAGTACGTCCGCGACAAGCTGGAAGCAATCACCGCGAACGAAGACTTGACCAAGTTCATCCTGTAAAGCCCCCTCAGCCCGACCCTTTCCCGCGAGGGGAGAGGGGAGAAGCATCGTTCTCGCGGCGGTGTTAACCACTAACAAGTTCCCCCCTCGCCCCTTGCGGGAGAGGGGCTGGGGGTGAGGGGTCTTTTTGGCGGGAGTTCCAGCCATGAGCGATGCCGAAC
>DASPSM010000687.1:0-2263 GCA_035623955.1 Planctomycetaceae bacterium | reverse complement strand
AACACCAACACGGCGATCATGAACCGCGCATCGTGAGCCAACAGGGCCGTTTTCATATCGGTCAGATCCCACTTGGTGGGATCGGCCGAGCGTCGCCGAGCGATAGCGACGGGCTTGGCCTCGGCCTTTTCAGCTTTGGGGGCTGCCTGTTGAGCGGGCTCTTCGGCCTTTTCTTCCGCCTCGGCGGCGGCCGGCTGTTGGGCCGGCGTCTTCGGTTTTGAAGAATCGCCGCAGCCCGCAGCAACCAATGCCAGGCCGGCGACCAGCAGCACCGATCCCGCCGCGCAACGCCTCGCGCCAAAGACTGCCGCCATCGGAATTCTGACTTTCATGGGAAGAGTCCTTTGTCTCAAGCCTACGCCCAGGCGCCGCGCCGTGCCAGTCAGCGTCCGAAAAAGTTCCATCGACCGTTGGCGCCATTCCCCCTCAGGCTGCTGGCCCGTCGCATCCGCCCGCCGGGCCGTCTATGATTGACCCAACTCTCGGGAGGACCTTCGATGCGGATTTCTCTGGGAACCGATCACGCCGGCTTTCTTTACAAGGAAGCCATCAAGAAAATGCTCACCGCGGGAGGGCACACCGTTCACGACTTCGGCACGTTCTCCACCGACCCGGTCGACTACCCCGATTTCATCCGCCCGGCCGCGTTGGCGGTCGCCAAAGGAGAGTTCGACCGCGGGATCGTCCTCGGCGGGTCGGGAAACGGCGAAGCCATGACCGCCAATCGCATCATCGGAGTGCGCTGCGCGTTGTGCTGGAACCTCGAGACGGCGGAGCTCGCGCGGAAGCACAACGATTCGAACGTCCTGTCGATCGGCGCGCGGATGATCAGCGAAGAACTGGCCCTGTCGATCGTTCGCAAGTGGCTCGAAACGCCCTTCGAGGGGGGGCGCCACGTGTCCCGATTGTGGAAGATGGATCACCCGGAATAAACAAGGGTTCCGGCGTGCGACTTCCCGACCGAGGTAGCCGTGATTCCTTTTTTGGCTCGGTTTCTGCTTCCGCTTGGCGTTTTAACGGTAATCATTCTGCTCGTTGGGCGCCTACCCTTGCGGCGGCGAGCGCGCGAGCCGGCATTGGCAGTGGAACTGGGGGCACATGCTGCAATCTGGTTAGTCGTTGGGGGCTGCGCGGTAATCTGGATACCACGCACGAGGAAAATCTTGCACGACTTTGGCGCCGAATTGTCCAGTCTCTCGGTGCTGGTCATCCAAATTGCGGAGTTGATGGCTCAGCCATTGGTGATGCTGATCATCACTGCGATTGTGCTCGCTGCGGATGGGGTCATTTATTCCTTGCTTTGGGAAAACGAAGCCGCGGATACAGCTCGGAATCGGTTCTCGCTCTTCATGACGTTGGTGCCCCTTTCTATCCTGCTGGTCTTCGCATCGGCCATTTACCTCCCCTTGCTGAAGGTCATGCAGTAACTGTTCGCGGCCCGAATCGCCGTCCCGATTGCAGCCAAGATTGGGCCGCCGGCGGCGAATATGTGATTGAACCGACCCAATGAGGCTCGGCGATTCAAAGACCGGCGGAGACAACCCCATGTCGCTCTTAGGCAACATCATCTGGCTGATTTGCGGCGGTTTGTTTTCCGGGTTGGGGCACATCTTCGGCGGAATCGTCCTGTGCCTGACGATCATCGGGATTCCGTTCGGCTATCAGGAAATCAAGATCGGCATCGCGACGTTCGCCCCCTTCGGAACCGAGCTGGTCGAGTACGAGAACGCGAACTCGCCGCTCAACCTGGTGCTCAACGTCATTTGGCTGCTCACTTTCGGCTGGCTGATCGCGTTGCATCATCTGATCTGGGCAGCCATCCTGGCGATCACGATCATCGGCATTCCGTTCGCGCTGCAGCACCTCAAACTCGTGCCGCTGGCCCTGCTGCCGTTCGGACGCGACCTCGTCCGCGGGCCTTTCTATCAGAACGCCTGGGCCGACCGGCGTTACGAGTCGACCGCGGCGCGGATGCGCTAGGCGCAGAAAAAAACCGCCGAACGACAAGTCCGGCGGCTGACAGCGGCGGGATTCGGCGCCTTGTTCGTTATTCCGCGGTGACCGAGAGCAGCTCGAAGCGGACTTTGTGGCCCGACTCCTGCGACTCCTCGAGCACGAGCCGCTGCGAGGCGTCGAACCAGAGATCGACGTGCGCATCTCCCGTGAGATGGTAGTGGGTGCACGGCGTGCGACCTTCCGCGACGTCGAGAGTTTCTTGCCCTACATATTGAATCTTGCCGATCTGGCAGCGGCCCTTGTCCGA
>DASPSM010000456.1:0-4100 GCA_035623955.1 Planctomycetaceae bacterium | reverse complement strand
TAGCGCATTTCAAGCGGAGCATGCGGGCCCGGCCGGGCGGAGCCAGTGAAATCGCCGTCTCGAAATCGTTCGTCATGCCATCGAGATCGCCCCCACTGTCCCGAGCGAAGGCGCGCCCGGTGTAGGCCGTTTCGAGCAGCGATTTCGCTTGGGGCCCAAGTGTCGCCCGTGATGCTTCTGGAAACAGTCGAATGACCTCCTCGAATGCCGCGGCTGCGTCGGCCCACTGGCCACGCCGACCACACAGATTTCCGAGGTTGATGCAGGTCATCGCCAGATCGACCCGGTGCTTTGTCACGTTCGAATAAGCGGCCACCAATTGTCGCTGCACTTGTTGGGCCTCGTGATAGGCAGAAGCGGCCTGGTCGTCGCGCTCGGCACCCTTGAGCAAATCACCCAGCACCTTGAGGCCAATACCGAGGCGTTCGGCATAAAAGGGACGATCCGGGTGCGCCGCAACGAGCTCGCGATAGGTTGCGATCGCGGGACGCACGTGTTCCTCCCCGGGACGATAGCGCTTGGTCTGGAGGTCCACGGTGGCGAGCTCCAAGCGGGCGGACGCCAATCCCTCGCGCGCGTCGAGGTCGTTAGGAGAGTCGTGCAGAAGCTGCTTGCGAATCTCGATGGCCTGGCGCAGCCACTGATCGGCGAGCTGCACGTGGTTTTGGTCCACGGCGAGATTTGCCGAATTCGCCAGAGTGGTGGCGAGGCTCGCTTGATATTCGGCGATTTTCGGATAGTCGGTGGCCAATCGTTCGGCTTGCGTTAGCGCTTGCCGATAGCAGGTCCGGGCCGCGTCGAAATCCCCGCGGTCGTAAGAGAAGACGCCGAAGTGATCGGCAGTCATCGCGAGCGCCGCGCGGTATTCGAGGACGTCCGGATGCCGCTGCACGAGAGCCGTCCGGAGATCGACGGCTTCACGAAAGGCCTTCCGCGCGTCGTCGTCAAGCCCCTCGCGGGCCGCCAAATTTGCGAATTGTACGAGCGACAGCGCGAGCGCGTGCTGCAGGTAAGCGTCGTTAGGGTCCTCTACGACCAGTTGTCGATTGATTGAGATCGCTTTCGCGCGCAGCCGATGGGCCTCGGCCAGTTGCTCGAAGCGCTCTTCGACCACGGCCAGATTGCCATAAGCGACGGCCAGCTCGAGCTGGTAGGTCTGCTTCTGCTCGGAGACAACGATCTGCTCGCGGACGCGGATTTCTTCGCGGTACGAGGCGCGAGATTTCGCCAGTTCACCTTGATCCAGCAACCGGCTGGCTTGGATTCCCAGAAAACGCGCCCAGTGGCGTTGGGCAGGGGGAGACTTTGGATCCTCCGTTGCCAGCGAACGTGCGATCGCAAGGGCCTCGGCAAGCGTCGCCTCGGCCTTGGCGTGCTGACCACTCCGATCGTAAAGAGTAATGAGATTGTTGAGGCACATGAGCAGCGGATCGCGCAGCCTCGGGGCGCCCTCGGCCTTGATCAGCTCGCGGAACGTTTGGGCCGCCTGCTCGTAGCCCGCCACGGCCTCGACCGGCGCAGCGATCTCGTCGGTGATTTCGGCGAGCCGAAACTTCGCCCAGGCGTTGTCGTAGCGCAGCGCGGCCTTCGGATCCTGCGCCACAAATCGCTCGTAAAACTGGCCTGCCGACTTCAACAAGTCGCGCCGCAAGGGCTCGAGCCCGTGCTGGGCCAGCCGTCGGTCGTCGCTGACTTGCGTGAAATAGCGGTCGACGGCGTCCTGGGCCATCTGAAAATTCTGTTGGGCTTTGTCGCGCTGGGCCTCGGCCTCTTTGCGGGCCAGCGTTTCGCGATCGTTCGCCTCGCTCAATCGACGGTTGGCCGAGTTCTGCAGGAAAACGATCACGCCCAGCGCCACGAGCAGCACGGCGGCCGTCGCCGCGGCGGTCGAGACGAGCGTGCGATGGCGGCGCACCCAGCGGGCGGCCCGCACCGAAAAGGGCTCTCTCCAGGCCGACACCGGCTCGCCGGCGAGAAACGCTTCGAGGTCGCCGGCGAGCGCCTCAGCCGTCCGATAGCGGGCGCTCGCCGAGGGGGCCATTGCCTTGAGACAGATTGCCTCGAGCGGACGCGGGATCGACGGATTGATCTCGCGCGGTTTGCGGAAATCCTGCTTCTGGATGCGAACGATCAGGTTTCCCAGGTCGTCAGTGCCGAGCGGCGGCCGTCCAGTCAACAAGGAATAGAGCGTCGCCCCGAGGCTGTAGATGTCCGACCCTGGCTTGATCGCGTCGTGCCAACCGAGCGCCTGCTCGGGGCTCATATACGCCGGAGTGCCCGTGACGGTGCCGAAAGTGGTGGCTTCGCCCTCCGACTGAACGACCGCGTCGTCGCCGCCGGGAACGTCGGTGCGAACGTCGGACGAGCCGATGACCTTCGCCAGTCCCCAATCGACGACGAGGGTCTCGCCGTACGGGCCGAGCATGATGTTGTCGGGCTTGAGATCGCGATGGATGACGCCGCGACTGTGCGCGTACTCGATCGTGTTACAGGCGGTGACGAATCGGTTGAGCAGCCGGCGGAGCTCCAGGCGATAGGCGTGCTCGTCCCCTTGCTCTCTCAGGCGATGCAGGGCGGCGATCGCGTGCTTGAGGCTGTGGCCGCGGATCATCCGCATGACGTAATAGGGGCGTCCGTCTTCGTAGTGCCCCATCGCGTAAACGGGGACGATGCCCGGGTGTTCGAGCTGCCCCGTGACTTCCGCCTCGCGCAGAAATCGATCGCGGATGTGGCGATCGTCGGCGAATTGCTCCTGAATCTCCTTCAGCGCGACCGAGCGGTGGAGCTGGTCGTCCCTGGCGACAAAGACGTGCCCCATGCCGCCGCTGGCATGCAGCGACACGACGCGGAACCGCGTGGTCTCGCTTACCGAACGATCGACCGGAGGTTCGGCGGGTTTCCGATCCGCGTCCGATCGCGGTTGATCGGTATCGGATGCGCTGGGTTGCGGCACCGTTCGCTCGGAAGGGTCCATGAAGTGAGTTCCGCGTGGGTAACGGGCGTCCCCCGGACGCGCCCGCAACGGATCCGAGATCGTTTGAACGACCGGATTTCGGCCCGTCAGCCCGTCCGCATTATAAAATGCCCCCAATAATATGGCCGCAGTCGCCGGTCGCGGCGACGGCGGCCAAAATCGCCCGAAGTGGGCTGCCGTTCTGGCGAAAACGAGAGTACCGTCGGCAAGATTGGAGTGCCGCATCAGGAATTTCGGGCCCAGACGGCAAAACCGTGCGGACTTCCGGGGTGACAGCCCGATAACAACCCCTTGGTGAATCACTCTCGGCAGCAGGGCCGGAGACTCGGGTATGGCTGGCGACTACGAGACCATCTCACAACGCCTCGATTCGATGACCACGCGCTGGAGCGTCGTGAGACGGGCCCACCAGGCGTCGATCGTCTCGGCGGGCAAAGCGCGGAACGAGCTGGTGTTGCGCTATTCGAAGGCGATCCGCACCTACGTGCGAGCCATTCTGCAGGACGATGGCCGGGCCGACGAGATCGCGCAGGACGCCATTGTGCGGCTTCTCAGCGGCGACTTTGCCGGGGCCGATCCCAATCGCGGGCGGTTCCGGGACCTGCTCAAGGTTTCTGTTCGCAACATGGCCCGGAACTACTGGGAAAAGGAGAATCGCCGCCGTTCCGCCGCGGTCGACGTCGAAGAGGTCGCCGGGGCTGAGGTATCCGAAGACCCGAACTGGCTTGCCAGTTGGCGGCAAAATGCGCTCGATTTGACCTGGTCAGCGCTGGAGCAGTTCGAGCGCTCGCAGCCCGATTCTTCGGCCGTCGTACTGCTGCGTCTGCGAGCGGCCTTTCCGGAGGCTAGCTCCGAAGAACTCGCCGAACGGCTGTCCGAGAAGACCAAGAAGTCGGTCACCCCCGAATCCGTCCGACAGCAGCTCCGGCGGGCCCGCGTCAAGTTCGCCGAACTCCTGATCGAAGAGATCGCCGACGGTCTGGAAGACGCGTCACCCGACGACGTGGAAGAGGAACTCGCCGCGCTGGGCCTGATGGATTACGTCCGCGATCTTCTGCCGCCCGACTGGAAGCAGCGGCGTGGCATCGATCAAGCGTAGGGTGTTATCCGCCGCGGCGGACCAGAA
>DASPSM010000454.1:0-7792 GCA_035623955.1 Planctomycetaceae bacterium | reverse complement strand
CACGCGGCTGTCGCCGGGCTCCCCCTCCCAGATGATGGCCGCTTTGTTTTTGCGCCACGTTTCGAGGTGCCGGTCGAGACAGTTGTACGAGGCGTTGATCTTGCCGCCGACGAACCATTTGGTATTGGGCATCGTGCCGTCGAGGACTTTGTCCCACTTGCGGAACCAGTGGAGGTTGGCGGCCATTTCGCCCCAGAAGCCGGCGGGGTCGTCCTTCGCACGGTTCCAAAGCCGGCTGTATTCGTCGTCGCTTTTGACATTGGCTTGCGCGGCGAATTCGGCGGGAGGCGGAAAGACGCGCGATTCCTGCAGAACGCTGACGATGCTCTCATGAGTGGTGCCGCTGCCCGTGCTGCCGGCCTTCGTCGTGCCTGTCATTGTCTGCTTCCTGCTGCGTGGGAGTTTTCAGCGACTTTGATCGAGGAGAGCGCTTCCTCGATCGCCCCCTCGAGGGAGCCTTCCTCGTCGAGGTTCCAGCGGATCTTACCGTCCGTTCCGACAACCCAGACTTGGGGGATAGAGCCGGTCTGCAATTCCGTCAACGTATCCGAAGCCCCGTAGCCACACGGCCAGGTGATCTTGGTCTCCGAGAGGAATTCTTTCATTTCGGGGAGCTTGTCTTCCGAATCCATCGTCAAGCCGATGAAGACCACTCCCCGCTTGTGGAACGCGTCGTACGCTTCGACCAGGTGGGGCGCCTCGGCCTTGCAGGGGCCGCACCAATGGGCCCAGGCGTCAACGACAAAGACTTTGCCCTTCAAGCTGTCCGGGGTCGGCCGCGTTCCGTTCAGCCAGCCTTCCGCGCGGATCGGGGGGAAGACACTTCCTTGGCCCAATCCGCCGCGGGGGGCAACCTGCTGATGCAGGAACATCGAGAACGTCAGGCTGACGAGCGCGATGGCGATCACAGCAAGCAACAGCCCGACGAACTTGCGGCCGGCTGACGAAGGTGGCGGCATGGGCGCGGAATTGGCGGCTTGTGACATGGGAAGTCGTCCTATTGCTGCGTCCGGCCACAGTCATGCTGCATCCGGACGCTGTCACAGTCCATAAAGCGGCTCGAATTTCGCCTTGAGGTGTGCGACCAGCGGCTGGTGCGACAAAGGTCGCCCGGTAATCCGCTCGACGAGACGGCCGGGAGGAAATTGCCGACCGAGCCGGTGCACATTGTCTTTCAGCCAGGTTCGCAGCGGGACGAAATCCCCCTTGCTGAACTGCGAGTCGAGGTCGCCGAGCGCTTTTCTCGCCGCCTCGAACAACTGCGCAGCGTACATGTTTCCCAGTGCGTACGTCGGGAAGTACCCGAGCATGCCGCCGCTCCAGTGAATGTCCTGCAGGCAGCCCTCGGCGTCCTTGGGCGGCGTGATTCCCAGCGCTTGCGTGTACTGCGCGTTCCAGGCAGCGGGGACGTCGGCCGGCTGCAGCGCGCCCGCGATCAGCTGTTGCTCCAGCTCGAAGCGAATCATGATGTGCAAGTTGTAAGTGACCTCATCCGCCTCGACGCGAATGAAGCTCGGCCGCACGTCATTGACGGCCGCATAAAAGCCGTCGCGCGGGACCGAGGCGAGCGCCTCGGGGAATTTCGCCTGCGCCTGCGGATAAAAATGTTTCCAGAAGGCCTGACTGCGGCCAACGAAATTCTCCCACATTCGCGATTGCGATTCGTGAATGCCCAGAGAGGCCGCTTCGCCGATTGGCGTGCCGAACGCTTTCGGGTCGAGACCCTGCTCATACAATCCGTGGCCGGCCTCGTGCAGCACTCCGAAGAACGCGCCGGGGAAGTGATGCTCGTCGTAGCGCGTCGTCAGCCGACAGTCGCCCGGACCCATGCCGCTGCAGAATGGATGGGGGGATTCGTCGAAGCGCCCGTCCTGAAAACTGAAACCGATTACCGCCGCTGCGCTCTTGGCGAATTCGACCTGTGCGGCCTTGGGGTAGCGCCGCGTCAGGATCGAGACGTCGGGCCGCTTCTTCGAGTTCGCGATCACCTGCACGAGCGGGACGAGCGCCTCCCGCAAGGCGGCGAAGATCTTCGCGACCTCGGCGGCCTTCGCTCCCGGCTCGTACTCGTCGAGGAGCGCATCGAACGGCACGCCGCCTCCGCCCCCCCCGGCGAGCGCGGACGCTTCTTCGCGCTTGAGCGCGACGATCTTCTCCAGCCACGGACGGAACATGGCGAAGTCGGACTTTTTGCGGGCTTCGACCCAGTTTTGCTGCGCCAACGACGTGACCCGCGTGAGTTCTTCGACCAGCCTTGTCGGCAGCCTGGTCAGGCGATCGTACCGCCGCCGAGCTTCGCGAAGGTTCGCCTCGAACACGCCGTCAGATCCGGCCGGTTTCTCGCCCGCTTCGAGCGCCGAAATCAACTCGCCCAGCCGCGGCGCCGTCAACTGCTGATGGACCATCCCCGCCAAGAGGCTCATCTGGTCGGCTCGATGCGCAGCCCCGCCGGGCGGCAGATAGGTCTGCTCGTCCCAACCGAGCTGGCTCTGGACCGAGCCCAAAAGCACGGCTTTCCGCCACAGCTCCAGCAGTTCGTCGTAGAGCGCCTGTGTCGCAGCCATCACGCTTCCCCGGTGCTGATTTTCGCCCGGCTAAAGCATAATCACTCGGACGGCCTGCTGTCCCGTCAGGCGACCGGATCTCAAACGAGCCCGGCGGCCACATAGACGGAAGCACCGTGGGGCTCACGCCCCACGCTCGCCAGGGCGTAAGGCGATCGGCACGAGATACACAAACCCCGGCGAGCGGCCTGCGTAAGCTGGCCGGTGCTTCTCTGGAAGTTGCGTGCTCCCCGCTTGGCGATCACGCTAATCAGCCCCGCGGCGATTCCAGCACCGAGCTCTTCTCGACCGAAATTGCGACCGGCTCGGCTGCGGCCACCAGCTGCGCTCGCCGGCGGGCGTTGAGCCACTCGATCCCCATCGGCACGACCGAGATCAAGACAATCGCCACCATCACGAAGTGGAAATTGTTTTTGATGAACGGAATGTTGCCGAAATAGTATCCGCCCAGGAGAAACAAGCAGATCCAACTCACCGCGCCGACACAGTTGAATTGCCAGAAGCGGATGTAACTCATCTTGGCGATTCCGGCGACGAACGGCGCGAAGGTTCGCACGATGGGAATAAAACGCGCGATGACGATCGTCTTGCCTCCGTGCCGCTCGTAGAAGTCGTGCGTCCGCGTGAGATGTTTTTTGTTGAGCAGCCACGAGTCTTCGTAATGGAAGACCTTCGGCCCGAGCACAAATCCGATCCAATAGTTGATTCCATCGCCGGCGATGGCGGCGACGATTAACAGAACGACCGAAAGCGCGATGTTCAGATGCGACCCTTCGCGGGCTGCCAGCATCCCAAAAGCGAAGAGCAGCGAGTCGCCCGGCAAGATCGGCGTGACGACCAGGCCCGTCTCGCAAAAGATCACGACGAACATCAGCAGATACAGCCACGGGCCGAACGTCGTCGCGACCGTGTCGAGATGCTTGTCGAGGTGCAGAAAAAGGTCGATGCCTTGCCGGACCAGGTCCATTTCATTTCCTTGGCCGGCAACCGCCGGACACACGCCAATTGAACCACGAATGACGAAGCACGAATGACGAAGGAATGCCTAAATGAACGAAGCAGGAACGAAGACGCTTTCTTGGTCATTCCCGCGATTCATTCTTGGGCGGCGCCCCGATTTGATAGAGCGGGAGAAACCGATAATACACTTCGAGGCAAAGCGTGCTCAACGCGGTTGAATAGATCCGCCCGCCGTATTGGGCCCAGGGGCCGATTGGATCCCAGCTCCCCGCGAAGTCGCCATCGGTCCGCTGCTCTGAGATCAGCAAGTCGCGGATCGCGCCGTTCCACGAATTCCAGGCCTCGCCGCCGAACTGATACATGGCCAGCGTGCCGTAGTACCAGTAGTACTCGTTGAAACTCTCCCGCGCGGGGAGGCGAGCCAGCAAATACGCGGCCGCCTCGCGCGAGGCCGCATTGTCCCGCCGCATGCCGAGCATCTGCTTGCAAAACATGGCCTCGGCTGTCATCGAGGGCGAAGGGGGCATCTCCTCCCGATAGCCGGCCAGCCCGCCATAGGTCCCCAGGCTGCGCGCCTTCAGGAACGTCACTACGTCGGCCTTGGTGGTGCGGGGTATGTTTACGCCGGCGATCTCGGCACTCTTTAGGGCCATCAACTGCCAACCCGACATGCTGATGTCGCTCTTTTGCCCCTTCAGATAGCGCCACCCGCCGTCGGGATTCTGATTCTCGAGGATGTATCGCACGCCGCGCAACAGCGGCTCGCGAAGCATGGTGTTGGACGTTGGATCGTTTTGCATGCCGTAGGCCTCGGCAATCGCGTAGGTGGCGATCGCATGGCAATAGTTCATGGCGAAATGGCCCGCGTCGAAGCCGAGATTGCCATCCCGCTTCTGTTGCGAGATGAGCCAGCGCAGGGCGTGGTCGACCGTCTCGGAGTATTGGCCCTCTTCATGGGTGTAGCCGGCCCCGAGAAACGCGAGCACGGCCAGCGCCGTCACGCCGCTGTCCGCATCGCGACCTGCGTAGTCGCGATCGACGCCATTCTCATCGATCTTCACTTTCCCGGCACCGAAGGCTTTCGCTTCCCAGCGGCCGTCACGGCTCTGCACACGCACCAACCAGCGGAGGCTGGCCTCGACCGATCGTTCGGATTGTTCCGTGCCACCGAACTGGCGGGCGTTTTCTTTGCGGTTGGAAAGTTTCCGCAGCCGGTAAGTCGGCGCGACGCCCGCGCTCCGCTTGACGATCAGCGGCTCCGTGCCCGTCCCCGATCCCTGGACGGCAGGCGAAGGTTGGACGTCGATTGGTTGGTAATCTTCGACGCGTGAGGGTTCGGGCTGCCCACTGCTGGACCCGGTCAACTCCTTGCTTGGCAACCGATCGACGGCCATCCCGGAAAGAGCGCCCGGCGGCGGCACCGTGATTGTGCTTCCCGCCGCGGAGAAAGTCTGACTTCCGGGCGAAGGTGGCTGTCCCGCGTTTGGATTCGCCTCCAGCGGCGGAGACGATGTTGGCGCCGGAGCGGGTGTAGCATCCCTCTGCAGGGGATCGGCGGATGGCATGCTGGCGACGGTCGCTTTGGGAGCGGTCGCCGCGGGATCCGGAATCTCAGGCGGCGCGAGACGACCCGTGTCGCTTGGAACCACCGGCGCGTCGGTCGGGGCAGCTGCCTGCCGATCGACCGTGGCCGTCGTGGTGGGGGCGGTCGAGCGATCGGCAGGCCGAGGCGCCGTTGCCGTCGATGGGGCAGCGACTGGGGCCGCTTTGGGCGATTCGATTTCCGGCGTCTGTGCAGACTGCTTAGGAGTCGAGCGAACCTCTTGCATCGGTGTCGCGTTGGGCAGCTGTTGGACGTCAGGCAGCGTTGCCAGACCGGACGGCGGCAGTTCGGGGGCCTTAAGCGATTGGGCAACTCGATCGACGCTGGGAGCGACTGCGGCGGAGGGGAGCGTTGCCTGCGGGCCGACGGGTTTCATGTCCCTTGCCACCGGGATGCGATCCCAGACAGGCACCTGCCCCGCGGCGCCAACGTCCGCTCCGAAATCGCGCTGACCTTCGGCGGTCACGCTGCGAATGACGATGCGATGCGATTGCTCGCCACCGTCGGGATCGCCGGGGGGAAGAACGGGAGCCGGCGCGACCGTCACCACTCCGACGAGGCACCCGAAATGGAGCATCAGCGAAAAGAGCAGCGCCTTTCCCGTCACCCGATGATCGCCCCACCTCGTGGCGAACATCGTGACCAGATGCAAGGCGGAAAGCACCGCTGCTCCGATCAGGATACCCCACAAAAGTGATTGGGGATCGATCTTGCTCCCCTCGAGCACGTGCCGCAGCAAATCGCCGACGAAGTGCCTCATCGGTGCGCCTCGGGCTTGAGCCGCACGGGCAGCGACACAACATTGATCTTTGCCCGGTCGCACACGGCGAGCACGTCGACGACGTTCTGATAAGGACCTTGCCCCTCTCCGCGAATCAAAACGCTCTGATCGGCGTAGTTCTTCTTGGCTTTCACCAGATCGGCCTCCAGTTCGCGCAGTGTTCGCGGCTTTGCGTTGAGCAGCACCTTTCCGTTTGCCGCGACGTGAATCACCAGCTCATCGGGCAGCGCGGTCAAGGGGCGTGCGTTCGCCGCGGTGGCCAGCTGGACGTCGAACTTTTGCTCGGCATCCTCGTCGGCGGCAAAGCGGGTCGCCAGCATCAGGAACAGGAGCAAATTGAAGACGATATCGACGAGGGGCGTCAGGTTGATGTGCGGCTCCTCCAGCGGTTCCTGCTTGAATGGCATAGAGAGCCTCCAACCTCGGCCGAAATCCGTACCCGAACTATATCTCAGATCGGCAGATCGGGTACATGCGAGTTAATTGCCGGGCCAACCGCGTCAGTGTTCGGGAGGCACGGTCTCTCGGTCACTTCCTGGATGCCTGCAGCCGCGGCCGGGAGGATTCCCATTTGCGCGTAGATGGGGCGCACGATCTGGCGGATCTTGGGGAGCTGTCGCGCAAACAACACGGATCCGAGCACGCAAACGGCTCCGCCCAAACGGACGGTGGCGGGCGTGCCGATGCGCGAGGCCAGCCCCCCGGCCATCAAGCTGCCTAGTGGTGCCATTCCGAGGAACGCCACCGTGTAAAGGCCCATCACGCGCCCGCGCTTCTGGTCATCGACGATCGTCTGCAGAATCGTATTGCTCGACGCGAGTTGCACCACGACCGAGAAACCCGCGACGCAGAGGAGGGGCATCGACAACCAGACGTGTCGCGAAAAGGAAAAGGCGATGAGCGCCAGGCCGAACGTGCCGGCCGTTCCCGCGATCCACCGCCCGAGTCCGACGACCGTGCTGCGGGAGGCCAAATAGAGACTTCCGCTGAGAGCCCCCACTCCCGACGCGCCGGCCAGAAAGCCAAACGTCCGCGCGTCGCCATGCAGAATGTCGCCCGCGAAGATCGGCAGCAACACGACGTAGGGCATGCCGACCAGACCGGTCATCGCCACCAGCAAAAGGATGGCCCGCACCGGAGCAAATCCGAAGGCGTAGACAAATCCCTCGTGAAGCCCTCCCACCACCGAGCCGTGGGATGCGCGGCGAGGCCGCGGCGTAATCTTCATCGCCAGAAGGGCGGCGATGACGAACAGGAAACTGACGCCGTTGAGTAGAAAGCAAATGGCCTCGCCGACCAGGTTGATGACGATTCCCGCGATCGACGGCCCGAACAATCTCGCTCCGTTGACCATCGATGAATTGATCGCGATGGCATTGGGCAAATCCGCCGCGGCGTCGACGATTTCGGTCATGAAGGCCTGGCGCGTCGGCATATCAAACGCATTGATGCAGCCCAGGCACAAGCAGAGGAAAATGAGCTGGTTGATGGTGATCAGATGGGTGACCGTCAAGTAGCCCAGCAGGAACGCCTGGATCATCGACAGCGCCTGCGTGGCGATGACGATTCGCTGGCGGTTCCACCGATCGCTGAAGACGCCGGCCACCAGTCCGAGGAACAAGACGGGGATCTGCCCAGCGAAGTTCGTAATCCCCAGCAGGACTGCCGAATCGCGCCCCTGTTCCTTCGACAGTCGATAGACGAGCCAGATCATGGCCGTCGACTGCATCCAGGTTCCCAACAGCGAAATCGTCTGCCCAGCGAAGAACAGGCGAAAGTTGCGATGCGCGAGCGAGCGGCCGATGTCGCGCAAGCCGCGCCTCGCCGCGGATTGACCGGGAGCATCGGTTCCCGCAGGGTTCGAATCGCTCATCTGGTGCGCCC
>DASPSM010000440.1:0-9103 GCA_035623955.1 Planctomycetaceae bacterium | reverse complement strand
CGGCCGCGCCCGCGTTGGTCTGTACCGCGACCGCGTCAGGCAACACGTCGAGCCCCTCCTCGCAATCGGCTCCGCGCTTCCACTCGTCGAGGGCACTGCGGTTGAGCGCCACCCATTTTCGGACCGCGGGAATGGCCCGCGTCCAATCCTCCAGGGCCGCCGTGACGCTTGCCATAAAATCCTGCGGCTTGACCGACGGATCGGTCTCGAGCACCTTCCCGTCGCTGACAAACAGGGCGGGAACTTTGCGGTAATGAGTGAAGGCGTTCTTCTCGTCGGGCAGCGTGTACGCGCGAAACGCCTCGAGGTCGAACGGCTCGCCGACGTCGGGCGTCGAGAGCAGCTCGATCGCCCGATAGCCGAGCGGCGCCGCGACGAGCAGGAGCACGATCGCCACGCTCACCTTGCGCGGCGTCAGGAGCCGCCAACGTCGGGGTTGCGCGGGCTGTTCGGTGGCAATGGACATCAGCGTGGGCCTGGCGTCGTTGCTTTAAGCTCGTTGGCGGTTGGGCCGGGAGGCTCGACGCACGCCAACTCTGTCAACGACGAAAAACGCAACACAGATCATAGCCCACGAGGCGCGAGCTTGAGGCGAGGTTACGAGCCGGTCCGCTTCAATCCGCTCGGGCTACCGCGAGTGCAGCGCGACGCGGTTGCCTTCGCTGTCGAGCACGATGGCTCGAAAGCCGTGGGGGCCGATCTGGTGCTTGGGCTGCACGACCTTGCCGCCGTTGGGCTCGACCTTGGCGATCGCATCATCCAGCCGACCGTTGCAATTGAAGTACAAAAGCAAGCCTCCCTCGGGCTGGGGATCGTTGGTCTTTTTGCCCGGCACCAGGCAGCCAGAAACGGCCCCCTCCTGGTCGTAGTTCGGCAACAGGGCAAAGGCCATTCCCGAGAAGTCCTGCTTCTCACACTTGCCGGCCAGCACGGCCGAATAAAAGCGAGACGCCCGCTCGAGATTCTGCACGGGCAGGTCAAACCAGACTGCGGTGTTGTCGGCCATGAGTCGTGTCCTTCTGGGTGGTGTCGGGGAACGTTAGTTTACCTGAGTTCGCCGCTCGAAGAGAACCCAACGCGAGCGTCTCGACAAGCTACCATTTGAACCGCAACTTGCGCTCCGATTAAGATGACTTTCGTAGATGACTTCAGGTCGCCACTCCTCGATTGGCGTCTTTGATCGTCCCCCGCAACCTCCCGCCAGGAGTTCCTGCCGTGACTGACTTTTTGCCCGTCTCTCGTCGTTCCTTTCTGCAAACCACCGGCGGCGTGCTTGCCGCGACGGCCCTTTCGGCCCAGAGCTACGCGCGGGTGATCGGGGCGAACGACCGCATTCGCGTTGGTTTCGTCGGGGCGGGCGGGCAGGGGATGTCGCACATCGGGACGATCCGCGACCTCGAGAAGCCGAACAATGTCGAGGGGATCATCGTCGCCGATTGCTGGAAGACGCGGGCCGACGAGGGGGCCGGCCGTTTCGACGCCGCCAAGGCCGTGCAGGATTACCGGCACGTGCTGGATCGCAAGGACGTCGACTACGTCACGATCGCGGTCCCCGAGCATTCGCATTCGATCGTGACGATTGCCGCCCTCGACGCCGGCAAGCCGGTCTACGTCGAAAAGCCGATGACGCACACGATCCCCGAAGGGCTCGCCGTCGCCAAGAAGGTCAAAGAGACCAGGCTGCCGCTGCAGGTCGGCGTGCAGGCGATGTCGGACGACAGCTACGCGACCGCCGGCGAGGCGATTCGCGGGGGCGTGCTGGGTACGGTCGTGCAGGCTCAGATCTGCTACGTCCGCCGCTACGACAAGCAGGGACCGTGGCGCGAGCGCGTGTCGCACGCTCACTCGGCCAAGCCGGCCGACCTCGATTGGGGCACCTGGCTGGGTCACGCGAAGAAGGTCGACTGGAACCCGCACCACTTCTTCGAGTGGCGCTGCTATTCGGCTTACTCAGGCGGCATCGCCACCGACCTGTTTATTCACCGTATCTCGCGGATCATGAAAGCCTGCGACCTGCAGTACCCGCGGCGCGTCGTCGGCATGGGAGGCATCTGGCAGTGGCCGGACGGACGCGATCTGCCCGACAACTTCGAGATGATCTGCGAGTATCCCCGCGGCATGACGGTGTACGTGCTGGGCACGATGAGCAATCGCGTGGAAGTCGAGCACGTGATTCGCGGCTACCGCGGCACGCTGTACTTTACCGCTGAGGGATGGGTCGCGAAGGACAAAGACGGAAAAGTCCTTGCCGAGCACACCGAGAAACAAAAGCTCCGCGAGGATCTGCACAACCATCACACGAACGTCCACAACCATCTGCGAAACGGCGAAGCGCTCAATTGTCCGCTCGACCTGGGAATGGCGGGCGTCGTGGCGGTGAACATGGCCAACGAATCGTGGCGGACCAGCCAGGTGATGGCCTGGGACGCCGACAAGCAAGAGATGGTTCCGGCCCACACGCTCAACCTGAGCCACGAACCCGACCCAGCCGCGGCCTCCAAGGTCGCCGGGTAGTGCTCGTTGCGATTATGGGAGAGCAAACGGTGTGCCCCCTCACCCCCGGCCCCTCTCCCGCGAGGGGAGAGGGGGGAAGAGTTCGAATGTCGGCGCTTTCGCGCGCAAGAGTGCGTGGCGTGCAAATTTTCTCCCCTCTCCCCTTGCGGGAGAGGGGTTGGGGGTGAGGGGCCTTCCGCCCGTGTCCCGCGGGCGCGCACGCCCTTGGCCGCGAACCGCCGACTCTCGAGCGAGTGCGCCTTAGCCTAGCGTCTCAGCGAATGCCGCTTGGACGCAGGCTTTGCAGCGGGCTGGCGAATCCTGAGGCGGCCGACCCGTATTGCGCGTCGGGCCGCGCGAAGGGGGGATCCGGATCGCTCGATGCTCGGATCGTCTTCATCTGATGGGGAATGACCTGAATGTCGTCGAACATCACCTCGCCGAAGCCGTGCAGGGTGAAGGTGAGGAGATAGGGACCGTCGGCGCGGACTTCTCGCAGGAACTGAAACCGCTGCCAGCCGATTTTTTCGGTGAAGCGCAGCGCGTTGAGCGTCCAGCCGAGGCCCCCTTTGTCGAGGTTGTCGTGGACGGTAATCGCGTCGAGGCTGCGCGACGGGGGCGCGATCACCTTGATCCAGCCGCTGACGTGCAAAATCTGGCCCCTGCGGACGGGCATCGCCGGACTGCTGACCGAAACCGGCGGCTTGGAAAAAACTTCCGGAGCGTCGATCCCCGTGGCCGGAATCGCGATCAGCTGCAAAGCCATCTTCCCCTTATGAGGCGAGGGATACAGCTCGGCCTCGGCACGCACCCCTTCGATCGAGTGTTGCGACTGGCTCCAGCCCGCGGCGATCGTCCCCTTTCGGCTCTCGAAATCGCCGGAAGGCAGAAGATTGTCCTGGGGATTGTCGGCCGTCTGCCCCAGGCGGCGGATCAGCCGCAAATGCTCGGGCAGCGTCTGAAAGCAAACCGTGTACGGGCTGGAGATCGGTCCGTATTCGCCCTGGGTCACGGCCTCGTTCCAATGGGCGTACTGCAACACGCGCACGAGCTGCATCGCGTCGCCGGCGGATGAGCGCGCCCGGTCGAATCCTTCGAATTCGCGCCGCTCTTGGTAGGCCGCCTGAGCCTGCTGATAGATCATTTCGGCCTCTTGCACGCAGCGTTCGGCGCGGGCGAGGATCGCGGGGCCGTCGGGCTGCCCCGAGCCCAGCTGCGTCAGCTCGGCGTCGACCTGGCGGACGCGGGCCAGTTTCGCCTTGGCCAGATCGATCGCAATCCGAGCGCTCTGCGGCGCGACTTGCCGAATATGTTGTTCGACCTGCTCGCGCCAGCCGCCATCGGTCGAGACAAGGATGATGGCCGTCTGATCGAACTTGGGCAGGGTCACCAGGTAGTGCGCAACGGTCTTCTCTTTCTTCAGCGCGTGCAATCCGGTCGTCGTCAGCTCCCAGAAGTGGGCATTCTCCGACGGCTCGGGGATCAGGACTTTGGCGTCGTAGGCCGCGAGCTTGCCCGGCACGAATTGCGCGTCGTGGCTCAGCCACGCGGCGATCACGAGTCGATAATTCGTTCCCCCGAACACGCCCGCGACCATCTCCTGCGGCATCAGCTTCTGGTTTTTCTGCTGGGTGTCGTTCTCGGCCAGTTTCTGGCGCACGGTCTTTTCGAGGTCGGAGGTGTCGCGCGGAAAATCGACCAGCTTTCGCGTCGGCTTGGGTCGCTTCTCGTCGATTCGGAACGTGGGGGTGTCGGTGAGGGTGGCGGCGGCCAGGAACGGCTCGATCAACTCGAGCTCGAGATTGAGCTGCGCCAATTGCAGCCGCCGCTCGACCGCTCCGAGCGCGTTGCTCTCCAGCGACGTGCGGCACCAGTATCCGAATCCCCGGTAGCCCGCCATGATCGCCGCATACAGCCCCTGCCGAATCTGTTCGGGCTCGACGATGGCGGGCGTCAGGCCTGCTTCGATGCGCCAATCGTTCGCCTCCGGAACCGGCTCGGTCTGAAGCCACGTGAAGAGATAAGTCCCCGGATTCGCCAGCCGCGAGCGCTCCATCAACCAGTTGCGATAATCCTTGAATGTGAACGCCGTCCCGAAGACGCGGCGACTGGTGCCGAGGATCGAGACGTTGCGCGAGTAGCCCCGTTCGTCCTCGATCACGTCGATCAGCGTCGGTCGGCGCAGGCGGTAGTCGTGTGCCCGCAGCTGCTCGGTCAGCGCGACGATTTCCTCTCGATGCTGCGAAGACATCCAGGTCCCCAGGTACCAGAACAGAATCTCGGGCGATTCGTAGGCGCGCGGCGTCGCCCGCGAGCCGTCGGCCGAAAGCTGCTCGACCGGAGCGGGGTCGCTCGGCGGCGCGGCGGCCGCGAAAATCCCGCGCTCGTGCAGCGCGGCCAGACGCGCCCGCTCTTCGGGGTTGCGGACCCTCGTCAAAACCGTGTTGACGTGCAGCTGCTGGAAGGTGTCGAGGCTCTCGCCGTGGTCGATCGCCATGATCGTCAACCGCGGCCGCCCGCCGATTTCGAGTTGACCCTGGCGAATCTCGGCGGGGGGGCGCAGCTGGCGGGGCTTCTCGGCGACTGGCAGCACGCCGGGGTCGATCAGCGGTTCCGCGCGCGGATCGCACAGCGCGATCTGAAAGACGTCCGGCCCCACTGGGCAGGTCACCACCACGCGATCGACGTAGCTGCCGCTGATGTTGACCGGCTCTGGACGCAACCGCCAGCGCAACAGCTCGATCTCCTTCTGCATGGCCTTATCGGTTGTGCCGCACTCGATTTGCTGCCAGTGTCCGGCATCGGTGTACTCGCTTCCCGGGATGAAACTCGTCAACACGTGTCCCGTTGCCGGATCGATCTGGTTCGGGAAGATGACCCGCAGCAGAATCTGAGCGCCGGGGCGGGTGGCGCGGATCCAGAGCGTGGCTTTCAGCTCGGGCAGCGTGCGGCCTGGCTTGGGCGTGGGGCGATCGAAGACGATCTTCGCCGCATCGCGACTCCCTTCGATGACAAACTCTTCGCCGGGCGCTCCCTCATATCCGAGGGCTCCCCGACGCTGCTGCACCCGACCCGGCGCTTCGTAGACCTTCCACTGCGGCGGATCGCCTGGGGCCAGCTGCGTCTCCTGGCCGCGCAGCGCTGCGGTTCCGGGCCAGACGGCGACCGCCCCGCACACGTAAAAGAATGCAAGCAACCGGAAACCGCGCATCGCGTTGTCGATCCAGACCGGCTCGACGTTGGCCCTCGCCTGGGGCGGGCGGTGCGCGGAGCATCACTGCCGCGGGCCGGCCGGGTGCTGCCTTCTGCGACGACCGCAGTTTGCACCGTCAGCGCGCCGTGCGTCGACGTTGACGAAACGCGACGCGACGCGCGCTTTCGCTCCCAAACGTAAGTCGCGGATACTACTGGCTTTTGCTCAATCGGCCAAGATGAGGCGTTGCACCAACAGGACATATAAACGGACCTGATCGCAGCCCGCAAAGTTTCCGCAAGTTACGCAGTGCCAACAGGTTAAAGTCTCGGCGACTTGTATTCGCCACCCGCCCGGCACAGAATCTGTACCTGGCTCGATCGACATCCCTGGTTTAAGCATCGCATGAGCACAAAGTCACGGCTGCCGGACAATCCGCCCGACGAGCTGCCCCGCGAGTTGATCGACCTGGCGCGGACCATTGCCGCTTTGCCCCCCGGCTATCAGTCCCAGCTCGAGACGGCCTTCGTGCGGGTGGTCGACGCCGTTCGCCGGCGTCGCCGGATCCTGTCGTTGGTGCAAGAGGCGCTGGCCCAATTGCGGCTGGACCTCAAATATTTGATGTTCGACCTGGAGATGACCCGCAAAGAGCGCGACGAACTCCGCGAGCGTCTCGGGGAACTCTGATCTCGTCTCGGATCGCCCCCGGATTGGGACCCGAGAACGATTCGATGTCGCTGGTGATCTACAAGTTAGGCGGCAGCCTGCTCACGCTGAGCGATCTTGACCGTCGCCTGACGTCGCTATTGGAAGCGCAGCTTCCCTTTCCCCCGGCAGCTTCCGCGAGTCGCCCGCTCGATCGGGCACTCTTGGTCGGCGGAGGGAGCGCGGCCGACCTGGTCCGCGATTGGGACAAGCGCCACAAGCTGGGCGCCGAGCGTGCTCACGACCTGGCCCTCGCCGCGATGACCCTGAATGCGCGATTCATCAATTCGTTGCTGCCGAATTCGGAATTCGTGAGCCGCAGCAGCTCGATCCGCCCGGCGTGTGCTCGCGGGTCAATTGTGGTGCTCGATCCTGTCGCCACACTCGCCGAGGCCGAGCGACGAGCGGGAGAGCGCTTGCCGCGCTCGTGGAATGTCACCAGCGATTCGATCGCCGCCTTTCTGGCGATTCAGTTCCGCGCGGCGGCACTCGTGCTGATGAAATCGACGCCACGGCCGGCCGGTCGAAGCCCAGCGGCGGCAGCGCGGCAGGGGCTGGTCGACAAACACTTTCCCCGCGTTGCCAATCGCATTCCGATCGTCGCGTGGGCCAACCTGCGATCCAAGCGCCCTGCGATCGAGCGATGGCTGTAACTGCCGCGTTGCGGCGCCCCCTCACCCCCGGCCCCTCTCCCGCGAGGGGAGAGGGGAGAAGATTTGCGCGCGACGCTTTGTTGCGCGAGTGACTCCAACGCTAACACTCTTCCCCCCTCTCCCCTCGCGGGAGAGGGGCTGGGGGTGAGGGGGCTTTCCGGCACCGGCCCGAAATCGCGCAGTCATTCGAAGGCGCCCGAAGCGTAGCTCACGTGTCCAACCGGGTTTGGACTAGAATCCAGGGGGTTGATGCAACTCGATCGAGGGCCGCTGCCTGCCGTTCCGGTCCCCAGCCCGAGCCGATGTGCCTTATGGAGAGTTTCTTTCACTGCGGTCGATCGGTGGCGCTAAGTCTCGCCGTGGTGTTATTCGCGGTTCTGCCCGTCTGCGGTGCCGACGCCAGGCAGTCGAAGAAGCCGAAGCCGACCGAGACGCTGAGGCTGCGTCTGTTTGACGCGAATCACAAACCGGTCGCCGGCGCTCACGTCGGCACGTTTGGTTTGTTCTCGGAAAAGCACCGCGGCAGGGAAAACGCCGACGAGACCGGGCTCACGTATTCGCACCACTGCGTCTCGCAAGAGGATGGCTCGGCAAAACTGTCGGCACCGCAAGGCGCGCTCATCAATTTCCGCGCGCGGGTGGAAATCGTCGCCCGGCACGCGGGACGTGGCCTGATCGCGCTGGCCGACCTCGACGTCGAAGAATGCGCTCGGCCGGTGGAGCTCACGCTCGTTCCCGAGTGCCGGGTCTCGGGCAAGTTCGTTTGCCCGGAGCTGGCGAAAATCGGCCGGACTGTCGGTTGGACCAACGCCTATCTCAACATCGGTCATCTCAACATCGGTCAGTCCCGGATCATGGCCTGCGACTCGGAACAGGGGGAGATTCATTTCGTCGCGCCCCCGGGTCGCTATGAACTGACCGGCTACGGCCGGTACCTGTGCCACAAGAACGAGACACTGACGATTCCAGACGGCCAGCGCGAGATCGAGCTGACGCTGACGCGTGACCCCACGAAATTCGCGTTGCTGATGGGACATCCGGCGCCGGAGCTGCGCGACATCGCGGCCTGGAAGAACGGCCGGCTCACGCTCGCTGACCTCAAGGGGAAGTGCGTGCTCCTGGAATTCTGGGGCTATTGGTGCGGCCCCTGCGTCGATCGGATGCCGCAGACGTTCAAGCTGTACGACGAATTCGGCAAACAGGGGCTGGTGGTGATCGGCGTGCACGTCGATGTGACGCCCGCCAACGTCCATTCGGTCGGGAAGCTCGATGCGAAGCTGCTCAGTGCGCGGAGGAATTTATGGCATCACCGCGACCTGCCGTTCCCCGTCGCCATCGCGCGGCCGGTGGAGAAAATCGGAGCGAAGGTCGTCGAAGATTACGGCATTGAGTCGTATCCGACCCTGCTGTTGATCGATCGCCGCGGGATCCTCGTCGACATCGTGCAGGAGGGCCCCGAGGGCCTGCCCTTGCTGCAGAAGACGCTTAACGAATAGCCCGCGCGTCGCGATGAAGCGTATTGAGGCCCGAAGGGCCGAGACGCGTAAGCCCGAGCCGGGTCCTCATGGTACAATCTGAGCATGACTCCAAAACTCTCCGATGAATTGAGCCGGGCGCTCGACGAGCATCACGGATTCCTCAAGGCCGAAGGGACGGGGGGCAAGGTGGTCGTCATGTCGATGCAGCTCTTCCGCGAATTGATGGGCGTTGGCTCGGATGAGCAACTCGCCGAATCCGTGAAGGCCATTGAAGAGGGCCTGGCCGACGTCGAAGCGGGACGGACCATTCCGATGGATCAGGTCTTCCGCGAGCTCGACGAAAAGTATGACATTCACGGTTGAGTTCTCATTCCGGGCACGTCGCGACATCGATGAGATCGCCGCCTATATCGCGGCTGATTCACCGCGACGCCGGGCAATTCGAGGCCTAAGGTGGCCACCCGCCGCGACGTCAGCGACCGCCTCCGTCTTCTGCCACTGAACTTCGCAGATCCAAACGACAGCACCCTTTGCGGCGCAGAGTTGAAGCCGCAAGTTGCGCGTCAATTGAGTTGTCGCCA
>DASPSM010000420.1:0-13911 GCA_035623955.1 Planctomycetaceae bacterium | reverse complement strand
ATCACTCGATTCAAACGGATTTAAAGAACGCCGGGGCGAACTGGGTGGATCAGGAGGTCGTCGTGGACAATGGACTGGTCACCAGCCGCTGCCCCGACGATTTGCCCGCGTTCAATCGCAAGATGCTCGAGGAGATCGCCGAAGGGGTCCACGCGTGGACCTGACGGACGGCGTTTTTCGGGCGTGCCAGATCGCAGAAGGTGACCTGATGACCGGTTGACCTGCTTCGCTTGCGGTGGGCCGAGAAGTCATCGAGAATGAACCCACGCACTTCCGGCCTATGGAGGGGCTGGCCTCTCTCTACTCACCCGCTCGGCTTTCCGAATTTCCATGCGCAAGCGCTGGTTGAAGATCGCGGCCGCCGTTGCGGCCGTGGTCATCGTTCTGATTGTTGGAAGCGGGCTTTGGGCCTGGAGCCTGCTTTCGGGCAGCTTGCCGCAACTGGACGGCGAGTACCGCACGACCGGAATTACGCGCGACGTAAAGATCGAGCGCGACGGCCTGGGAATTCCGACCATCCGAGCTGCCAATCGCAAAGACCTCGCGTTTGCGACCGGTTTCGCCCACGGGCAGGACCGCTTCTTTCAGATGGACCTGCTGCGTCGCAATTCGGCCGGCGAGCTGTCGGAGATTGTCGGCTCGGCCGCGGTCGATGCGGATCGCAGAGAGCGCGTGCACCGGTTTCGAAGCCTCGCCGAGAAGATCCTGTCCACGGGTGATCCAAGCGAGCGCGCGATCCTCGAGTCGTACGCAGCCGGGGTGAATGCCGGGCTGGCTTCGCTGCGCGCGAAACCGTTTGAGTATTACCTGCTGGGCGTCACACCGGCTCCTTGGAAGGCGGAGGATTGCGCGCTGGTCTTGTTCTCGATGTTTCTTGACCTTCAGGGAGATACCTTCCAGAACGAGACAACCCTTGGGCTGCTGCACGACACGTTTCCGCAGCCGATGTTCGACTTTCTGGCGCCGCTCGGGACCGAATGGGATGCCCCGCTGTCGGGACCGGCATTCAAGTCGCCGCCCGTGCCGCCCACAACAGTGTTCGATACGCGAAAGCCGAATCTCATTGCGTTGGCCCAGCTCGCACCACTTGACCGCACTCCCGAAGACCCGCCTTTTCATATGGGTAGCAACAACTGGGCAATTTCGGCCAGGCGGACCACGGACGGACGCGCGATTATCGCCAACGATATGCACCTGGGATTCCGCGTGCCGCACATCTGGTATCGCGCATCGTTCGTATGGCCCGAATCAGACGGCTCAAAGACGGACCAGCGCATCACCGGGCTTACGTTGCCGGGCACGCCGGCAATGGTGGTCGGTAGCAACGGGCATATCGCCTGGGGTTTCACCAACACGCAGGCCGATTGGGCCGACGTCGTGCTCATGGACGTCGATCCGCATGACAAGAACTCCTATCTCACCCCGAAAGGTCCGCAGAAGTTCGAGCATCACAGCGAGACCATCAAAGTCAAAGATGCGCCCGACGTGCCGTTCGACGTGGTCGACACGATTTGGGGCCCCGTCATTGACCACGACTCCAAGGATCGCCCCCGAGTCTGGCGCTGGGTCGCACACGACGCCGAGGGCGTGAACATGGGTCTGCTCAAGGTCGAGTCGGCCCGAACGCTGGAGGAATCTCTGAGGCTGGCGAACCTGGCCGGCGCTCCCGGGCAGAATTTCGTCGTCGCCGACGACAAGGGTCGCATTGCGTGGACCGTGATGGGGCGCCTGCCGCGGCGGATCGGGTTCGACGGCCGGTTGCCAACCTCCTGGGCGGATGGAAAACACCGCTGGGACGGATATCTCAAACCGGAAGAATACCCGCGAATCATCGATCCAGCCGACGGTCGCATCTGGACGGCCAATGCCCGCGTCGTTAGTGGCGATCTCCTCGCCCGACTGGGCGACGGCATGTACGACCTGGGGGCGCGGGCCCAGCAGATTCGCGACGATTTGCGGAAGCTCGACAAGGCCAACGAGGCCGACATGCTCAAGATCCAGCTCGACGATCGAGCCGTCTTTCTCGAGCGCTGGCGAACGCTGCTCCTGGACACGCTCGACTCGGAGGCGGTTGCCGCCGACCCCCGTCGCGGCGATCTGCGAAATGCGGTGGAGAACTGGGGAGGCCGGGCGTCGGTCGATTCGGTCGGGTTCCGTGCCGTCCGCGAGTTTCGCTTGACACTCGTCAGCCAGCTCTCCGACGTCCTTGTTTCGCCTTGCAAGAAAGTGCAACCCAAGTTTTCCATCGCCGGCCTGGATCGCACGGAGGGCCCGATCTGGCAGCTGGTTTCCCAAAAGCCGCCGCACTTGATCGATCCGCGCTTCAAGACCTGGAAGGAACTGTTGCTATCGGCGGCCGACGGAGTGGTTCGCAACGCGACCAAAGACGGGACGCGCATCGCAGACTACACCTGGGGCAGCTACAACACGACGCACATCTTCCATCCGTTGACGTTGGCCGTACCAGCCCTCGCGACCTGGCTTAACATGCCCGCGCAAGGGCTGCCGGGCGATTGGGACAACATGCCGCGGATCCAAACGCCGGATCACGGGGCCTCCGAGCGGCTGGCCGTTTCACCCGGGCACGAAAGCGACGGCTATCTGCACATGCCCTGCGGCCAGTCGGGTCACCCGCTGTCGCCGCACTTCAGCGACCAGCACGCAGCCTGGGCCGAGGGAAAGGCCGCGCCCTTCCTGCCTGGCCCGCCTGAACACACGCTCGTTCTGAAACCGGCGGCTTGATGCCGCAGCGTCCCGACTTGGAGGCGCGAATTTTGACTCAGACGTCGCACAGGCGTACGGCCTGTCGCAGACCGTCGAGCGGGGGGCGCGTCGGGATAAACTCCTGCCCGACATAGCCCGTATAGCCGAGCTCGAGAAGTTTTTTCATCAGCGGCGGATAATAGATTTCCTGGTTTTCGTCGAGCTCGCCACGCCCCGGGTTGCCCGCCGTGTGCACGTGACCCAGGATGTCCTTCGTCTGCTCGAGGCGGCGGATCAGGTCCCCGTGCATAATTTGCACGTGATAGATGTCGAACAGCAGCTTGACGCGCGGAGAACCCACGCGGCGGATAATCTCGGCCACCCGGTCGAGGTCGTCCCCCTGATAGCCGAAATGCCCCTTCATCGGATGCGAATGGTCCCGGCTGTTGAGATGTTCAACGCAGACATTGACGCCTTTGCGTTCCGCGTATCGGGCGATTTCCTTCAACCCGGCGATGCAATTCGCGATCCCCTCATCCAGCGGGATCTCGCCGCTATTGGGATCCTCGGGATTGCGCCACTTGTAGCCGACAAAGGCGATCACGCTGGGGAAGCCGGCCGCCGCGCAGTGATCGATGGTCTCGCGCGTTCGCGCGAGCAGTTCCGCGCGGTGAGCAGGGTTATTGAACCCCCGTTTGAACGCGGCCCCCGGCATCCCGTTCGGGGCAATCGCGCAGCTGAGGCCGTAGCGGCGTAGAGTCGGCCAGGTCTGCGGTTCGCAGATCTCGACCGACACGCAGCCCAGCTGCCGGGCGACCTGGCAGGTCCGCTCGATGTCCCACTTTTCACCCGCCGAGTTGAAACACCAGAACACGATCGATTGACGGATTCGGCCGCGAAGAGGCGTCTCTTCCTCGCGGGAACTGGCCGCGACCGACAGGCCGGGAATCGCGGTGGCGGCCGCAGCCGCGATCGACCCTTGCAGCAGTTGGCGGCGTCCCAAATCGGCGGACCGGGTTTCGTCTGAAGAAGCCATGCGCAATCTCCTCACGAGCCATCTTATCAATCAATTGATCCGTCCGCATCGAGCAGGAGCCTCACCGCTGTCGAAGCTCAAAGCCGCTTTTCTTGGCTCTGAGCGGCCTGCAGGGCCCGTTTCCACTTTGGGCGTGCAATTCATCGTCACCGGTCCAGAAGCGACAACTTTCTGCCACCTTCCAACATATACCTGACAAAGATATTTCCGCAGTCATCGCTCCCGCTTCGTCGCCGGATGCGCACGGCAGCCGCCGTCTGCGGACGACGATACATAAATCGCTTTGGTTACCCGGCCGATATTTGGGCGTCCGCGTCGGTGGGCTTTTGAGGCGGCTGGCTGTTGACACCCGAGAAAAGCGACAGGTAGCCCACATCCCAACCCACGAGATTTCTAGCTGCTATTGAACTGTTGGTCACTTGCTGAAAAATATTGCATCGCTATTTTTTCTCCAAAACGAATGTGCACTATGTCCCGGGCGCTCCCTCCTCGTACTGTGACCATGTCCGCGGATCCGAGTCGAACAAAGTGACGAAAAGATGGGGCGCCCATCATTGCTGGCAGCGTTAATGGTTGTTAATGTTCGAGTGACAAAACCATCTCACCTTCAGTAAGGCAACGAAACAATGGCAAAGAAGGCAAACGGATTCAATCTGTCGGAGACAATTCGAGAGTACCGCAAAGCCCATCGCGGCACATCCGCTCGAGACGCGATGGAAGCCATCAAGAAGAGCAATCCCGATCAGAAAATCAACGAGGGGACGTTTAAGAGCACCTTCTACAAGCTCGTGGGGAGCGGAAAGCGGCGCTCGGTCCGCAGAGCCAAGCCCTTCCGCGGTCGAGGCGGCGACGGATCCGACGTGATGCGGGCGGGTCTGACATTTATCCGCCTCGCGGGAAGCGTCGAGGCGGCTCGCGAACAACTCGCGGGACTCAAGGACCTGATCGAAACGGCCAAGACCGTCGACTGAAGGGTCATTCAGCGCCGGCCCCCGATCGTCTTGCTACCACGCGTCTGCCAATTCGGGCGAGTGGGTCTAGAGTATTTCTCGCGCCTGGTGGTATCCTGCGTACTGCGGTTCACATCGTACGCGCGAAGGTATCGTTTTGCGCTGCGGCTGCTCCTGCCGCCTTCGACTTGAACGATCAGCCGTTCGGCCTCGCCGCGAAGTTAGTCTGCGCAAACTGGCGTTGAGCAACGCCGGTTCCGCGCGCCCGATCCCAAGTTCTTTTCATTTTGACCACTTGGACGTGTTCCTTTCCGGATTCGCGTCGGGAACAATGGGACGGCATAAGCCCGTGCTCGCCAGAGTGCCGCCGGGCTCCGAGTTCGAGCAAATTCGCGACGTAAATATGATTCCCGGCCCGGCGATCGGCAAACGCGCCATCCGGCTGTCTAACGACCTGGCGACGCCGTTCTATCGGCTCTTTTGGGGCCGGCATATTCATCACGGGCTGTGGGACGCAACCGAGTCGGCGGCTGACGCCCAGTCGAACCTGATGGAAGCAGTCATCCGCGAAGCCCGGCTGCAAGGCGGCGAGCGCGTGCTCGATGTGGGCTGCGGAATTGGTGCGTCAGCCATCCATCTTGTGAAGACCCACAACTGCCGGGTGACAGGCATCACCATTAGCCGCGTCCAGCAACAGTGGGCAACGATCGCCGCGATCGGCAGCGGCGTCGGGTCGCGGACGCGATTCCTGGCAGCCGATGCCGAGACGGTTCAGCTGCCCCCGGGCACGTTTGACCTTGTTTGGGTCGTCGAATGCACCGAGTACCTCTTTGATAAGGCACGGTTTGTCCATCGAGTCGCCGATTGGCTGCGCCCCGGCGGCCGTGCCGTCCTCTGCGCGTGGGAAACCGGCGACGGCCCGCTGAGCGAGGAATCGCAACGTCGGGTGTACGAAGTCTGCGCAGGCTTTGGTCTTCCGTCGCTGGCCAGCGGCGAAGAGTTTCGGAGATGGTTTGCCGATGCGGGATTGGAAGTGAATCGCCGCAGTGATTGGACTCCCCGCGTGAGCAAAACTTGGGAGATCTCGTGGCACGACGCTCAGCGGTCTGGCGTGCATTGGCTGGCCCGTCTGGTTGGCCGCAGACGGCTGACGTTCTGGGATCACTATCTCGCAATCCTCACCGCGTACAGAACCGGCGCCATGAAATACGAATGCTGGAGTGTCTCAAAGCCCTCCGCATCCTGTCGCAGCGGACTTCAGGCTGCTCAATCCGTGCCAGCCGCATCGTAGTCTGGTTCAGAGGAGTTGCAGGCTCTTCCCGGGATAACGATTGCGCCATCTTCAACCTTTGTATCGACGTCCGAGTTTTGGCGCTGTTTTTGCGAGTCGCGCCTCGACTTGTGCCGCGCAGGCTCGCGCACTCGGATTGCGGTGCGGTGCGCGCCCTCACTTCGGTCATTTTTTGATCGATTGCATGTGAAAAGGTTGGGCAAGATGGTAGGTTTAGACACGCCCTTGCGGGCGCCAAATCGGGACCCAGAGCCTCATAGATTCTGCGCCTGGCTTTTTGAGAGTCCCGATTGCCGTCGCAACTTCGGTCGAGGGACCGCGTCTTGGCATCCTAAGGAAGCTCACCAATGCAGACGATGAACAGCACCCCTTGGCTTTCCACGCCGCTAAGCGAACAGATGCTCCAGCGCGGTCGCCAATCGATCGCCGGCGGCGACAGCAGCACGATGCGCGTGCTTCCGTATCATCTTCCGCTCGTGGCCGCGCGCGGCCAGGGCTCGCGAGTCTGGGACGTCGACGGCAATGAGTACATCGACCTCAACATGGCGTACGGTCCGCTGGTTTTGGGGCACTGCCCCGAGCCGATCATTCGGGCGGTGACCGACCAGATTCGCAACCGGGGCAGCCAGCTCGGTTTCCCGACGGAAATCACGATCCGCGTGGCCGAGAAGATCAAGCAGCTCTTCCCGAGCATGGAGTTGATGCGGTTTGCCAACTCGGGGACCGAGGCCGACGTTTCGGCCGCCCGCCTTTCTCGCGCTTGGACGGGCCGCCCCAAACTCATTCAATTCGAGGGGCATTACCACGGCTGGAGCGACACGCTCTTCAATCGCTACCACGCTCCGCTCGAAGATCTGCCGGCAGGGCCGTACGGACCGGCCATCCCGGGGACGCAAGGGATTAACGGTGCCCCGCACGAAAACCTGGTCTGCCGCTGGAACGACGTCGACGCCCTCGAGCAGTGCCTGAACGATCATCGCGGCCAGGTCGCCGGCGTCATCATGGAGCCGGTGATGGGGAACGCGGGGACGATTCCCCCGCTACCTGGTTATCTGGAAGCGGTGCGGGCCTTGACGAAGGACCACGAAGCACTCTTGATCTTCGACGAGGTGATCACGGGCATGCGGGTCGCCGGCGGCGGCGCTCAGGAGCTCTACGACGTCCAACCCGACATCACGGTCATTTCCAAGGGACTCGGTGGTGGTTATCCGGTTGCCGCCTTCGGCGCCTCGAAAGAGATTATGCAGGTCGTCGTGGACGGGAAGATGTTCCACGGCGGAGTCTACTCGGGCAACGCCGTCGTGATGTCGGCCGCGGAAGTGGTCCTCGACGAGATTCTGACGCACCGCACCGAGTTCTACGACAAGCTCAACAGGCTCGGGAACGAGCTGACGCGGGGCGCCTCGCGAATTCTGGCGCGGGCCGGCATCCCGCACCTGACTCAGCACGTCGGGCCGATGATCTCGATCTTCCTGACCGACGGAAAGGTCGATTCGCTCAACAACTATCGGGAAGTCCGTCAGCACTGCGACTTCGCGAAGTACATCCGGCTGCAACATCTGATGCAGCGCTCCGGCGTGTATTTCCACCCGAACCAGTTCGAGCCCCTGTTCCTCTGCGTGGCGCATTCCAGCGAGGATCTCGGTATCGTATTGGAGCGATTCGAGCAAGCCGTCGCCGCGCTTCGAGCGTGAGGGAAAACATTCCCGCGTGCCGCTCGGCCCGAATCGCCGGGGTGACGGGCACGCATCGGTCGGCCGCGAATCGACGAGCCGGCCGCTGCCCAGGGGCCGGTTTCACCGGCCAATCAAACTCTGGCCCGCGTGCGCCGGTGCTTAGCCGGATCGATGGATGACAGGACATCAACCAGCGGCTGAATTGGACGTCGCCCTCGCGATGGAAGCGACCGATCTGCTGAAGGAGACCGCACGCCGCTGGGCGATCGAGCGGCCCCATCGCCCCCGCAACTTCGAGGCCTGGCTGCGGCAACCGGGTAACGCGCCGCCCCTTCCGCGGACCGACACACAGCTTCCCGTGTTGGTGGTCGGCGCGGGGCCGGCCGGGATGGCGGCCATGTCGGCGTTGCGCAGGGCCGGCGTCGAGTTTGAGGGGGTCGAATTTCACAGCAGCGTGGGCGGGATCTGGGATCAGTCCAATCCGCTCAGCAGCGTCTACGACAGCCTGACGACCAATACGTCGCGTTACACGACGCATCTGGGCGCGGCGATGCCGCGCGAGTGGCCCGACTATCCGCATCATCGCCAGGCGCTCGGATATCTCGAGCGCTTCGCCGACGAATCGGGAATTCTCCCGCGCATTCGGTTCCTGACTTCGTTCGAGGGAGCCAGAAAGTCCGATCGGCAGACCTGGATTGCCGCCTTGCGATCGGTCGGCGAGCACAAAAGCGACGCGCGCGAGTACCGCGCGATCATCGCCGCGACCGGCATCCACAATAAAAAGAGCCGCGTCTTTCCCGAGGCGCTTCGCGCGGAGGCGATCGCCAGCGGATTGGACGTGATCCACTCCTGCGACTATCGCAACCCCGCGCGTTACGCCGGCAAACGGGTGCTCGTCGTCGGACTGGGCGTGTCGGGGACCGACATCGCCAGCGAAATCAGCCGCGTCGCCGCGCGAACGCTGCTTTCGTTCCGTTCGGCGCCCTGGATCGTGCCGGCCAATGTCCTCGGTCGGCCGGGAGACCTGGCGGCGCTCGGCCCAACGTCCTGGCTCCCTTTCTGGCTTCAGCGCGAGTCATTCCGCGTCATTCGCGCGATGACGATCGGAAGCCCTCAACGCGTGGGGCTGCCGGTGCCGACTCATCGGCTGCTCGACCGGTTTGCTGTGACCGATCGCGGGATCGTTCAGGCCCTCAAAACCAATCGGGTGACTCTCCGCTCGACCGTCGCAGCGATCGAAGCGGGCGTCGCCTATTTCGACGATGACCATCAAGACCCGGAGCCAATCGACGCCGTGCTCTTTGCCACGGGCTACCAGCGCGTCTATCCGATGCTGGAGGGCCTCAGCTCCGGAGAAATGAGCCTGAGCGAGATCTTCCCGTTCCTCATCTTTCATCCGCACGATCCGGCCCTGGCATTTATGGCAGAGACAATTACGCCGACCGGATGCTGGCCCGTGTTTTTAGAGCAGGGTCGGGCGCTTGCCGCGTTCTTTGCCGCAGAACAGCGTAACACGCACAATTTCGCCGCGTTCAATGCGCGCCGGCTCAACCCGTCTCCCGACTTCAAGGGGAAATGGTATCGAGAAGCCGACGGTTTCCACGTCGAGGTCCGGACTTACACTCGGGCCCTCCGCAAACTGACCGGCTGGCTTTCCGACTGACCAGCCTGTTGGCGCGGATCGCCGGGCGATTCCTTCTTTTTCATGCGCTTCCCATGATCGAGATCCGGACCTACGACGGCGAGCCGGACGAGTTGGCGACCTTCTGCACGCGCGTTTGGCAGACCCGCTATCGCGACAAGATGCCGATCTGGCTTTGGAGCGGGCCGTTCATGGAATGGGAACTTTTCTCAGACGCGCCGGGCGCTCGCGAGTTTCTCGTCGCGGCCTACGACAAGGGTCGCCTCGTCGGAGCGCATCCCGAAAAGCCCGTTCGCTACCAGTGGCGCGGACAGCCGATTTTTGGAACGGCGGGAGCGTGGTTCTCAGTCGATCCGGCTTATGAGGCCCAGGGCGTGTCGATGAAGCTCGTCCTCGAGCAACGCCGCCGGCATCGGGAGCGCGACGCGAAGTTCGACATCGGCTATTTGATCATGGGCGCGCAGGCGGCGATGGGGAAGGAGTTTTGGCTGCGGCTGCGATCGATGCAAGTCGTCGGCAAGCTGAATCTGTGGACTCGGATGATCGATCACCGCGCCTTGACGGAGTTTTCCTTCTCGGCGCGCGACCGGTGGGCAACGCGAATCGTCGGCAGCGTCCAACGCCGGCCGCGCCCCCCGCGCGATTCGAGCGGCATCCGCCCCTATTGTCAGACGGACTTGTCCGCTTGCCTGACGCTCGTCGACGAGTTGAGTCGCCAGGCTGAGTTTGGGCTCGTGTGGGACGAAGCGTCGCTTGGCCGCCAGCTCGACTTCAAGAGCGTGCCCCAGACGCTTGTCGCGGAAGAAAACGGACGCGTGCAGGGTTTCGTGAATTACTTTCAGCAACCGTTCCTGGGCCGCCGCGAGATTCTCGCCGGCGTGATCGACTTGCTCTGCGTGCAGGGGCTTTCATCGGGCCGTCGTCGAGATTTGCTGCAGGCGGCGCTCGCAGCAATGTCCGACGCAGGTTGCCACGTCGCCGTTTTCCTTGGGACGGCGGGGCAGCCACCGAGCCTGTTGGCCCGAACGGGATTCATTCCGGAACCGCCCGACCACCTCTACGTCGCCCAAGCGATGACGCCCGACGCTCCGACGCTCAAGACTCGCCGGATTCACGCGATTCTTCGTTGAGGCCGCGGTCGAGTTTGATTTTCACGCGCCAGCGCCCGTTTCCGAAGGCTAAACGGGGTCCATTCCGCTCGATGGCCCCGGCAAGGAAGGCCAGTGCGACGACTACCGCAAGCAGAAGCCAAGCAAACAAAGTAAATGCAAGACTCGTGATCGCCTGCACCCACGGTACGTGGAGATTCTTGGGTTCGCTCAAGGACGACAGCCACGGATGAGACTCGGAGAAATAGACGACCGGAAGATCACCGACGCGCGAAGTCCGGTAGTGCTCTTCGTCCCAGCCCGTTCCGCTGTATTCCTGGTCATTCACATGGTAGGTGTAGGCAACCTGATTGTGATGCGACGGGAACACCTGCGTGACAACCGCCGTCCCCGGGCGGGCATCCTGTCGCAGCCAATACGTGGCCCAGGCGTTGTGCACCACTCCAAAAGCCCACCATCCGACGAAGCCCGCTCCGATCAAGCAGGCGATCACGACCGGATAGGGACCGCGCATGAATTTGACGTCCCAGGGTCGCTCGGCTGAGTTGGGGTCGCGCATCACGCCTGACCTCCCACGCTTTCAGTCCTGAGGGCCGGAACCTCGATGCACGAGCCGGTCGTAGATTGCTCGGACGTCGGGGGGCAATTCGTCGAGCGAATGGTACGTGTGCTCCTGGCCGTCGGGCCCTCGGAATTTGAACGTGAATTTCTGGCCCGGTTTCGGAGGAGCAGCGAACTCCTCGAATTGATGCCGGGTCTCCGGCGGAATCTCGTCGAGGGCCGCCAGTGATGCCCGATCGATCGCATCCGCTAAAGCGGCGGCATCCTTATGTGGCGGCGACTGGCTGTCGTGTCGGTGGCCGCCCGCCTGAGCCTGACCTTTGTGTGCGAAGGCCTTCTCAACCTGTGCGCGGAGTTTCGGGGGCATCTCGTCGAGCGAGTGATAGGTCCGTTCGCGGCCGTCCGCTCCCATCACCTGGTAGAGCGTGACTTCGTCGACTGAGACGGTTTCCGTGTCACCGGGCCCGGGCGTAATGTCGCCGGCCGGTTCAACCGCGTCCAGGCACACTTCCCAACTGCTGGTAATCGTGTGGCTCGGCCTGGCGTGGCCGCTCGTGGCCCAAGCCGCTCTGCCGGCCATCCTCCGGGCGCGCCAGCGTGGCCGATTCCAAATGGCAATGCCGATCCCAACGGGAAAGACCACCAAGGGGAGTGCCACATAGAACAACGCAACATTCAGGCCTTTTTGCGTCGGACGATATAAGTTCGACAGCCACGGATGAGATTCGGAGTAATAGACGGGCAGCCTTTGAGTCCTCCGGGCGTCCAAAATCTGCCGCTCGTGCTCGTCATTGGGATAACCAAAGGGCCCGCCGTCGAAATTGTGGCCGTTCACCGTGTAGCCGTAACGGAGACCTTGTTCTTTTGCCACCACCTCCTGTGTGATGACGGCCGTTCCCTCGCGGCCGTCCTGAAGAAGCCAGTAGGCAGTCCACACCCTGTGCCCTGAAATGTAGAAATACCATCCCAGCCCAGCCGTGACGAGAATGACGACCAACAAATTGAATGCGGTTCGCATCGTCGCCTCGCGAAATTTCCCAAGCTTTAAAGCCGCGTCGGCTCTTCGATGTCGGCGCCCGTTTCGGATCTCGGAGGTTCGCCAACTGCGGGCGATCTGCGAATGCCGCGTCGCGTCAGTTCTCGCCAGGCCGACTGCACGGGCGGCGTGAATGCAAAGTAGCAAAAGATCAACGGCATCGCCTCGCGCAGGACGAAGACAATCGCAAAGGTCAGGATGATCTGAATCAGGCGCAGACGGCTGCGATGCCCGCGGAAAAGCTGATTGAAGAAGTGCGCATAGCGGAAGCGCGAGACCATCAGCACGGCGACGCACAGTGTGATCGCCGGCAACACGAGGTAGGTCGTTGGAATCAGCCAATGCGCGAGCGCCTGCCACGCGCCTGCCGACGCGTCTGCCCGTGTTCGTAACCCCATCAAAGCGATGGGAAACGAGGCGACCGTCGCCGCCGCTGCCGGCGACGGCAGCCCGCTGAAAAAGGTGTGCGAATCCTCCTCGTCCGTTTCGACGTTGAACCGCGCGAGCCGCAAGAGCGCGCAAAGCGCGAACAGAGAGGCGATCACCCACAACAGTCGCGATGGATATTCGAACCACGGCTGGAATTGCTCCTCGAGCTGGCCGGAGGCAGGCTCCATCCAATGCAAGAACTGCAGCATCAAGAAGGCCGGCGCAATGCCGAAGCTCACGCCATCGCACAGGCTGTCGAGCTGCGCGCCGAACTCGCTGGTCTGCCGAGCAAGGCGCGCGGCACTCCCGTCGAGCATGTCGAAGAGCATGGCCAGAAAAATCAGAACGGCCGAGATGAACAGAAAGTGCTCGGCCGGATCGGGTCCGACCCGGGCAGCGTACGTAATCGCGCCGAAACCGCAGGCCGCGTTGCCCAGCGTGAGCAGCGTCGGCAGGACGGCGAAGACCTTCCGCCGGCTGACGAGTCCGCGGCGACGGCGCCTCAGCTCCGATACCGCGCGACGATCGTCGACCCCGCGAGGACTTTCTCGCCCGCCTTCACCGTGATCTCCAGGCCCGTCTCGCATGGCAGCACCAATTCCGTCCGCGACCCCAATTTTATCATGCCGAACTGCTCGCCCGCGTCGAGTACGTCGCCCGGCTTCAGCCAGCAGACAATCCGGCGGGCGAACTGCCCCGTGATTTGACGAACGACCATCCGCCGATGGGGCGACGCCTCCTCTTCGATCCGCACAGCCAGCTGCTCATTCTCGCGGGCCGACTCGGGACGAAGGGCGTTGAGCATCTTGCCCGGCCGGTAGCGCAAGCCGATCACGCGGGCGCGAATCGGACTGCGGTTAATGTGCACGTCAAAGATCGAAAGGAAAATCCCGATCCGGATCGCCGGTCCGCCAATGAATTCGTCGCTCGCGACTTCTTCGACCGCCACGACCTTTCCATCGGCCGGCGCGACCACTGCGCCCGGCACAGTGGGAATCGGTCGTCGCGGATTGCGAAAGAACCAGAACACAAGTCCGGAAATCACCAGCAGAGCTGCGGCCACCAGGCAGCTGACGAGCCGGCCCCCCATCGCCGAGATCCAGAACGCAAGTCGAAAGACGATCAACGAGGCCAAAAGAGTCCCGCCGCCAATCACGATCAGTTCGGCCAGTCCCACCCGCGCAAATGGCAGCTGGTCGCGCCATGCCAACGGGTCATCCGCCGGCTCCCAGAAGTAGCCGCCCTGGTTGCGGTAGAACTTCAAGTCGCGCGGGTCGAGCACCTCGTGGGGGCAGGGATTGAAATCGCCGCGACGCGTTTGCAGCATCCGCGCCACGTAGCGCGGCCGCAGCAGCTTCAAGTACTTCCGGCGCAAACGGCCCCAGGCCAACTCCAGGCGAATCACCACCCCGCCGCCGGGCTGGATGCACTGCACCTGCGGATCCATGCGCTCAAGTTCCAACCGCGAGCGCCCTGTC
>DASPSM010000399.1:0-2963 GCA_035623955.1 Planctomycetaceae bacterium | reverse complement strand
CACGAGGAGCTCATCGAGGGCGAAATCGTCGCGCTCGATTGGCTCACGCCGGCCGAAGCCCGCACCCGCTGGCATCGCGGCGAGATTCGGCTCTCCACGCCCGTGGCCTATACCCTGCGGCAACTGGCGGCGGTCGAGTTGACGCGGGCCCTGCCTTTGCTGGCGCGCGGAACCGAGCGGGCTCCAGGGGAGCACAACTGGTTTGAAATCCGCCGTGGGGTCACCCTCGTCCCCGTCAAGAGCCCGACGATCCCGCCGGCGACCCATACGAATTGCCTGATCATCGGCGAAGACGCCTTGTACGTGATCGACCCCGGCGCCGGGGACGCCGAAGAAGTGGCTCACCTGCGCCGGCAGATCGATCACCTGGTCGAGATCGGGGGAAGGGTCGAGGCCATCCTCTTGTCCCATTCGCACCCGGACCATATCTGCGCCGCGGAAGCACTGCGCCAGGCGTACGGCGTGCCGATCATGGCCCATCCGGCGACCGCGGCTCAAGTCTCCTTCAAGATCGATCGCCAACTGCACGACGACGAAGTCCTGCTTTGCGGCCGCGATCCGCAATGGCGGCTGCGCTGCCTCCACACCCCCGGACACGATCCGGGGCATTTGTGCTTCCTCGAGGAAACGACGCAGGCCCTGTTGGCCGGCGACATGGTGGCCAACCCCGGCACGATCGTCGTTTCGCGCAAGTACGGCGGCGACATGGCAGCCTTCATGCGCAGCCTCGAGCAATTGCTCGCGCTCGATTGCAAACTGATCATCCCCTCGCACGGCCATCCCACGGGGCGCCCGCGCGAGTTCATCCAAAAGCAGCTCGACCACCGCCGGTGGAGGGAAGACAAAATCAAGCGGGCTCACGCCGAGGGAGCCACGACATTCGACCAGCTCCTGGCAAAAGCCTACGACGACGCCCCCGAGCAGGCGCTCCGCTGGGCGCGCCACTCGCTCGACGCGCACCTGGCGAAGCTGGGAATTGAAATACGGACTTGAGATCAGCGGCTTGGCTGGGTTCGACCGATCCGCCGTCGCTCGTCTTCGACGTAAGCCAGCAGCGTCCGCGCGAAGGGGCTTTCGATCTTCAGCACGCTGGTGTCCAAGTCGACGTTGAGGAACTGCAGCCTCAGCACGTCGCTCTGGGGTGCGTACAAGGGGGCCACGCCGCTGAAGAAAAAGCCGTCCTGCTCGAGCGCCTCGCAAACGGCCGGAGTTCCCGCATCACAGAGGGGCAACTCGAGATACACCACCTCGACCTGGCGCGCGAGACAAAGATCGCGGTGAACGCCGCGGAGCTTCTCGACGGTGTCTTTGCCGACGCGGCGAACCATCACGATGGCTCGCTGCAGCTCCGGATGGTGATCGACTGTGAATTCGCCCGCCTCGGACGCACCGTCTTGAAATGAGGGCTCGAATTGGACCTCAAACTGCGCGTAGATCTCCCGGCAGATCTCTTGATGACGGCGGGGAACGTGAATTCGCACCGGGTCGGCCCGCTGCAGGTATTTGAAATAAAAGACGATGCTCATTCGCTGCGAGAGGGCTTCCGGCATATTGCGGAAGCTGCGCGGCGTGCGACCGAGGCTCACTCCGCACGGCCTTTCGCCGAAACGCTCGACGGCCTTCTGGCTGAAGAGGTGGTTGGTGACCGTTCGGCCAAAAATTCCGCGCAAGCCGAGCTGGCGCGCCTCGTCTTCCAGCAAGATCCGCATCTTCTCCAGCAAATGATGGTGCTGGTGCTCCGGGAGGACCATCGCCTCGCCCGACTCGGCGGCCCGCAAAGTCGGGTCAGGCCGCTCCAGGGCGTAATGCCCGACGATCTCATGGGCACTGTCGAGTGCAACGATCGAGAGCAAATGGCCCGATTCGTTGAGCGCCACGATTTGTTCCGGGTGATACATCTCCGTGTGAATGATGTAACTGTCGCCGTAGACTCGTCGAACGCAGTCGACAACCCCTTGCGCGTCGTCCGCACGCAACCGACGGACGGTATACTCAGTCTCGCTTGTCGCCATTTCGGCCCTATAAACGTGTGAGTCATGACTGAGACGAGCGAGCGGTCCGCCAGTCACCAGGTCATGCGCAACATCCATTTAACCGGCTGGAGCAAGAGCTTGCGAGGCACACTGTCGACGCCCCAACAGAGGAGGCACCCGGCGGCAATCGTGGCCAGCACAAAGACGGCCATCCCGGCCCTTCGTCGGGCGCACATTTCGGTTCCTTCCGCGCCGAGCTCGGTCTTCTCAGCGTCCGGTCTTCTCAGCAGGCCTCACGAGCGGTTCGCCAGCGATCGCTCGAGCCGCTCATGTGGCGTCTTTCTTCGACTTCGCGAGGATCACGTCGACGACGTCGCGAATCGTCTTCAGGGAGACGGCTTCCTCGTCGGAGATCCGCGCGTTCCACGTCGATTCGAGCTCGAATCGTAACTCCAACAGGTCGAGCGACGCGAGACCGATATCCTCGATAATCCGCGCATCCTCGGCCAGAGGCTCCACATTCGCCCTTCCGTTTGAAGCTCGCGAGAGGAGCGGCTTGAGCTGCTCGATGATCTGCGCGCGATCGCCTGTCGTCATGCGTCTTTTCCCACCAGAATGCACGCGTTGTTGCCGCCGAAGGCGAACGAGTTCGACATGGCGATCCGCGCGGAATGTTGACGGCCGACTAGCGGCACATAATCGAAGCCGACGTTCGGATCGGGGTGTTCGCAGTTGATCGTCGGGGGGACGAACTCCTGGCGCAGTGACTCGACGCAGATCGCAAACTCGAGCGCGCCGCTAGCCCCCAACGAATGGCCCAGCATCGATTTTGTCGAACTGGCCGGCATGCGTTCGCCGCGCTCTCCGAAGACCTCGACGACGGCCGTTGCCTCGCATTCGTCGTTGGCCCGCGTCGCCGTGCCGTGCATATTGATATAGTCAACGCGGTCCGGAGGCAGGCCGGCATCAGCCAGGCACGCCCGCATGGCA
>DASPSM010000397.1:0-4420 GCA_035623955.1 Planctomycetaceae bacterium | reverse complement strand
GAGCGCCATCTTCACGGCGTTTGTTCCGACCGCGCCACCGCCGATGATGGCGACCTTGGCCGGTGCGACGCCAGGAACCCCTCCCTAAAGGACACCGTGCCCGCCATGGGCCTTTTGCAATACAGTAGGACCCAATTGGATTGCCATGTATCCCGCCACCTCGCTCATAGGCGCCAGCAACGGAAGGCCCCCCGGCAGAACCCGTGATCGTCTCGTATGCAATTGCCGTGCATCCGGATTCGAGCGGCAGCTCGGCTTGTACGGGATCAGGCGCATGGTCCAGATACGTGAATAGAACCTGGCCGGCGCGCAACTGTTTGCATTCCTACAACTGAGGCTCCTTCACTTTACCGATCAGGTCGGTTTCCGCAAAAACGGTCTTCGCGGTAGAGACAATGCGCGCCCCCGAATCACGATAAGTAGCATCCGTGCAGCCGATTACCTCCCCGGCCCCCGATTGCACGGGAACTTTATGGCCGTTGTACACCGCCTCCCCGACTGACGTCGTCCAGCGGGTGGCGGCCGCCCCCATGGGAGTGGCTTCGCCTGAGGGACTTGCCTAGCGGGCCGCTTGATCCGTAGAGGGAGAGTCGCGTCAAGTAGCGCGCCCGATCATAAGGTCGGCAAACCGCGCTCCGACCTGCCGGAGGTGAGCCCTTCTTGCCCTTGGCGACGGCAGGCGCAACGCCAACGGTCCGTCGATTATTAGACAGGCCAGCCCGTGCACGTGGGCCCAGTAGATGCTGCCAAGAGTTGCGCTCGCCTGCGTCCCGTGAACGATTTGCACGAGGCGCTCTAACTCGGCGTGGGCCCGCGCCCCGGCCTGCTGCAGCGAGGGAAATCGCCGCGGGTCGCAAACGTCCGGGCGGAACATGATCCGGAATACGCCGGGATGCGAGAGTGCAAAGTCGATGTATGCGGATCCCGAGGCAAGCAGCGCCGCCCGAACCCCCTCCGTCCGCGCGAGGTCGTTAGCGGCCGCAAGGCGTCGAGCAAGTTCGTCGAAGCCCTCGGTCACGAGGGCAGCGAGAATCGACTCGCGGTCTTCGAAATAGTGGTAGGGCGCCTGGTGGGTGCAACCGGCTCGGCGCGCGACTTCGCGCATGCTCAACGCGCCCGGGCCCGCTTCGTCGAGCAGTTCCCGGCTCGTCTTCAGCAGAAGCGAGCGCAGGTCCCGCGCGACATCCGCCCGGGGTCGCCCTGGTCGTTTGGTTGGCATCGAGAGGTAATTTATCAGAGTTACTTGACAGTGTCTATTTTCTACGTCAATATTCTTACTTGACACTGTCCAATTATCTGCCGGAGGTCGCGCCGATGCGCAAACCGCTCCGTGTCGAAGGAAACACCATGTACGACGTGATCGTGATCGGCTCCGGCATCGGGGGCTTGACGGCGGCCGGCCTGCTGGCGGGCGTAGCCGGAAAGAAAGTCCTCGTGCTGGAAAAACACTCCGAACCGGGTGGGCTCACCCATGTGTTCCGCCGCGACGGTGCTTCGTGGGACGTCGGCCTGCACTACGTTGGCCAGGTCGAACCCGGCTCGCAGGGGCGAGCGATCCTCGATTTTCTCTCCGGTGGCGAGTTGCACTGGAACAAGATGACCGACGAGTTCGAGCGGTTCATCTACCCTGGGCTGAACTTCGCGGTCCCGTCGGACCCGAATCGCTTCGAGCAGCGGCTGACCGAGCGCTTCCCGGACGAGGCCGCCGCGATCCACCGCTACTTCCGCGATGTGCGCGCGGCAGAGCGATGGTCGATCCTTGGCTTCATGCAGGCGATGGTGCCGCGACCAATCGTCCCGCTGCTGCGGGCGATTCGTCGCCTGACCGGCGGAAAGGCGACGCAGACGACGAAGACGTACCTGGACAAACACCTTCGCTCACCACTGCTTCGCGCGTTGCTTGCCACGCAGTGGGGCGACTACGGACTTCCCCCGGCGCAAAGCGCGTTTGCGATCCACGCGCAGATCGTTGCCCATTACTTGAATGGGGCGTGGTTTCCCGAGGGCGGCGCAAGCCGCATCGCGCGGACCTTCGAAAAGGGCATCGAGCGTCACGGCGGTGCCGTACGCGTCTGCCAGGAGGTCGAGTCGATCCTAGTGCGTGAAGGGCGCGCAGTCGGTGTGAAGGTCGTCGACCGGCGTGGGCCCGAACCGCGTGAACTTACTTACCTGGCCCCAGTCGTGATCTCAAACGTTGGAGCCCCGATCACGTTCGGGCGGCTGCTGCCCTCCGATGGCGAGGTCGGCGCGAAGACCTCCGAGCTCAGGGCGCTGATCGGCCGCCTCGGTGGAGGCATGTCGGCGGTGACGCTGTACGTGCGGCTCAAAGCGAGCGCATCCACGCTCGGCGTGCGCGGGGAGAACTACTGGATCAACGCGGACACAGACCATGACGAGCTGAACGTTCATTCCAGGGGCTTGCTGGAGGGGCGGCCGTCGCGCATCTACCTGTCGTTCCCATCGCTGAAATCTGGCGAGGATCGCTTCCACACGGCGGAAATCATCTCGATGGTCGACGCAGCGGTCTTCGACACTTGGCGCGACCGGCCCAAGGGCAACCGCGGCCCGGATTACTCCGCGCTCAAACTGCGGATCACAGGAGGTCTGCTGCGACTCGCGGAGACGGCGCTCCCCGGCCTCACGGGGCTGGTCGAATACGCGGAACTTTCTACGCCGCTAACCGTGGAGCACTACACCTCGCATTCGGGCGGGCGGTTCTACGGTCTTGCGGCCACGCCGGAACGTTATCGTTCCCGCCTGCTCGGCCCGGCGACCCCCATCCAAGGCCTTTACCTGTCGGGTTCGGATGCGGGCTGCCTGGGCATCCTTGGCTCGATGATGGGCGGCCTTGGCGCAGCCTGCCAGGTGCTGGGGCCGAAGGGCTTTCCGATGATTCGGGCGGCTGTCGCGAAGGGCCCGAACCGCGGCAGTTCGGCGGCGACCTCGAGCGATAAGCAACGCGCAGTACTTGCAGCCAAGGATCGGCTGACGCCTACAATTTGGCGGATGACGTTTGAGCTGGACCGCCCGGTCGACGGTTTCGCGCCAGGTCAATTCGCGCGGCTGCAGGTGGCCGGCAACGAATGGCGGGACTACTCGATCGCGGAGCTCGACGGCAAGACGGCGCACTTCCTGATCAGCACTAGGACCGGCGGCCGAGGATCGCAATTCGTCACCCATGCCGAACTCGGCACCGCGACGCAGATCGAATTGCCGCTAGGGCATTACACGCTCGCCCGCAACGACCATAGGAAGATTTTCGTCGCGACCGGCACTGGGGTGGCGCCGTTCCTGCCGATATTTCGTCAGCTCGAGCAAGAAGGCGGACTCGGAGGCAGCGAGCTGTACTTCGGTTGCCGCACTGCCGCCGAAGATATCACGGCCGGACTGCAGCCGCTGCCTGCCACCGTTATTCCCTGCGTCAGCCGCGAGGAACCGCGTCCGGGCGGGTTCAAGGGGCGCGTCTCCGGGGCGCTCTCAAGAGCCCGCTTCGACCCTTCGACGACAGATTTCTACGTGTGTGGGTCCGCGGCCATGATTGCCGATTGCATGTCCGTTCTCGAAACACGCGGCGCGAGCCACATCCATGTCGAAGTCTACTGACATCGGAACGTCAATAGATCGTGGTTGTCTAGAAACGCTTCCCCCGTATTGCGGAGACCTTCATGAATTCCAAACCAATGAACTTGCGAGCCAACGCCGGCGAGCATCGCATAGCTTTGGTGACCGGCGCCTCGGGCGGGCTCGGCGCCCAAATCGCCCGTTCACTCGCCGCGCGGGGTTGGACGGTGCTTGCCGCAAGCCGGTCCGCCAAGGTGCCGTTCATGGAGGAAGATCTCGCGCGGCGAATCGAGCCAATGCGACTCGACGTCATCGATAAAAACTCGATTGCCGAGCTGGGCGGCACCCTCAAAAAGCGCGGTTTAGCTATCGATCTGCTCGTCAATAATGCTGGCATCAATGCAAGTGGCGTCGTTGAGGAGATCTCGGACGAGCAGGGGCGCACCATCATGGACACGAACTTTTACGGCGTTGCTGGCATGATCCGCGCAATCCTGCCGGAGATGCGAAAGCGGCGTTCTGGAACTATCCTAACAATAGGGTCGCTTGCCGGCTTGATGGCCCCGCCAGGCGAAGCCTTCTACGCAGCGAGCAAGCACGCACTCGAAGGATTTCTCGAAGCTCTGCAATATGAGGTAACGCCATTCGGCGTCCGGATTTGCTTGGCTGAGCCGGGCTTCATCGCTACCAATCTTGCCAGCGCTGCGGCGCAGACAGGCGCAGCGATCCCAGACTACGACAATGTGCGGCAAGCACTCAAGGCGCACTGGGAGGCGTCCATAAGCTCCGGTATGAAAGCTGCCGAGATGGCCGATCGCATCATTGCGTGGACCCTTGAGGGCACAGGCTTCCGCCGGCG
>DASPSM010000681.1:0-9021 GCA_035623955.1 Planctomycetaceae bacterium | reverse complement strand
TGGGCCCGCACGGCGTCAACATCGGGCAGTTCGTCCAGCAATTCAACGAGAAGACGCGCGATCAGATGGGAACCGTTGTCCCCATCTGATCGCGCGTCTTCTCGTTGAATTGCTGGACGAACTGCCCGATGTTGACGCCGTGCGGGCCCAGCGCCGTGCCGACCGGCGGCGCGGGAGTCGCCTGCCCCCCGGTCGCCTGCAGCTTGACGACCGCCGTGACTTGTTTCTTTTTCGCCATCACTCGCCTCGCAGATCGGTCTTCTCGACCTGCCAGTATTCCAATTCGACCGGAGTTCGACGGCCGAAGACCTCGATCATCACCGTAACCTTGCCGAACTCTTCGTCGATCGCGCCAACCGTCCCGTCAAAACTCTCGAACGTACCTGCCGTCACCGTCACTGCATCGCCCACATTCAGGGATCGATCCCCATCGCCTGTCCCGCGGAATCGATCGCGAAAGCGGTCGGTCACACTTTTTCGGCCTGCCAGTATTCCAGTTCGACCGGCGTCGAGCGGCCGAAGATTTCGATCAGCACCGTGATTTTGCCGTGTTCTTCGTCGATCGCCTCGACCGTTCCCTCGAAGCTCTCGAACGTTCCTTCCTTGATCTTCACCGCCTCCCCGCGGGCCAGATTGATCTTGATCTTCTGCGGCTCGACTTCGGCACTCACTTTCTTGCCGAGCATCTGGTCGATTTCGGACTGGTCCATTGGGCTCGGCTTGCCGGCCGATCCCGTAAAGTCGCCCACGCCGCTGGTGTCGCGCACGAGATACCAGGTCTCGTCGTTAAGGATCATCTGGACCATGATGTACCCGGGATAGAGCTTTCGCTCCGTGACGCGAGTCTTGCCCCCCTTGGCCTCTTTGACCTTTTCGGTCGGGATGATGATGTCGCCGAATTTGTCCTCGAGCCCCTCGCGCTTGATCCGGCGCACGAGCGAGTCGCGGATCGATTTCTCGCGGTTGCTCTGGACCTTCAGGACGTACCAGCGCATACCCTCGTCGTGTTCGGGCGCCACGGCAGAAGGGGATTCTTCGTCCATTTCCAATTCCCAGGACGCGTCGGCAAGACTTCGATTTGGCACGGTCGGATTCAGCACCGTCAAAAGACAACAATTTCCTCGCAGGAGTGAAAGGGCGGAACTTGCATCATGGGCGCGCGCCGCCAAATTTGCAAGGATCAGGCCCTCCGCCGCCGAAGAAGGGCTCACCCGTCACGCTCGACACTCTGGGCAACCGCTCCGCGAGCCCCGACCTCGATCCGGTCGCGAGCCGCTTACCCCTGTCTCGCCAGCTTCAGATCTTAAGGACCCCGATCTTTTCAAAGAACCAGATCCACACCTGGTCGTAAATGAACAGCATGGCCGCCATGAAAAACATGGTGATAATCACGACCGCTCCCGCCCGAAAGCATCGCTGCATGGTGGGCCAGGAGATCTTCTTCATTTCAACTTCGACGGCAATCAGGAAGTCCGCAAATTGCGGAATATTGACCACCCGGTAGGCGATCCACGACAGGACGGCTCCCACGACCACGGGGACCACGAGCCGCACCTCGCGGGTGGCGTCCAACAGCGGACCGTTAGCCAGCGTGTAGCAGCCGTAGATCACCCAAACGATGATCAGCCCCGCCGTCGTCTGCCGCACCCGCTTTCCCTGCGTGCGCTTGTAGATCGCGGGCGAGAGCATCGAGACCCAAAAACCACTGAGCGCTTCGTTCTTGGCCATGACGCCTCGTTCAATTCACATTTCGTCGGAACTCAAAACCGCGGTCAACGCCGGTTCGCCGCCTTGCGATCGGCCTGGCCGCCCGTCAACTCTTTTCGCAGCTCCTCTTGACCGGACGGTTGGACGCCCACTTCAAGCACGGGCGGAGGGAATTGAACCCCCAACCGCCGGATTTGGAATCCGGTGCTCTGCCAATTGAGCTACACCCGTAACCGTTCGCGTTCGAATCGAAGTTCGCCGGCCGCCCGGCCTTTCGCCCAACGCCGGAACGGAACGCGGGCATCGTCACTTCTTCCTTGATTCCTTGTGCAGCGTGTGGCGGCGCAGTTTCGGGCAGTACTTCATCAGTTCCAGGCGTTCGGTGCCCCGCGTCTCCTTGGGGACCCGGTAATTCCGCAGCCCGGTCTCCGTGCATTCCAACCAGACATATTCGCGAGGCACGACGACACCTCATTCTCGGATCTAACGAACGAGCGGCCCGCGGGAGCAAGAAGCTCCCGCTAGCCGTCTGTCACTGTCTCTAGTTAACGATCAGGCCACGATCTTGGTGACGACGCCCGAACCAACCGTCTTGCCCCCTTCGCGGATCGCGAAACGGCTTCCCTCGGTGAGCGCGATCGGCTTGCCCAGCTCGACGTTCAAACGCACGTTGTCGCCCGGCATGCACATTTCCGCGCCACCCAACAGCGAGGTGCTGCCGGTGACGTCAGTGGTGCGGAAGTAGAACTGCGGACGATAGCCGCTGAAGAACGGAGTGTGGCGGCCCCCTTCTTCCTTGCTCAGGACGTAGACTTCCCCCTCGAACTTGGTGTGCGGAGTGATCGTCTTGGGATGTGCCAGGACCTGTCCGCGCTCGACGTCGTCCTTCTTGGTGCCCCGCAGCAGGATGCCGACGTTGTCGCCGGCCATTCCTTCGTTGAGGGTCTTGTTGAACATTTCAACGCCCGTGCAGGTGGTTTCGGAGGTGTCCTTCAGGCCGACCAGCTCGACTTTTTCGCCGACCTTCACGCGACCCTGCTCGATTCGGCCCGTCACGACGGTGCCGCGACCTTCGATCGAGAACACGTCTTCGATCGCCATCAGGAACGGCTTGTCGGCGGCCCGGACCGGGTCGGGAATGTAGGAATCCAGAGCGTCCATCAACTCGCCGATACACTTGTTGAATTTTGGATCGCTCGGGCTGTCGAGCGCGCCTTTGGCGTTACCCCGGATCATCGGCACTTCGTCGCCTGGGAAGTCGTACTTCGTCAGCAGCTCGCGGACTTCCATTTCGACCAGTTCGAGCAGTTCGGCATCGTCGACCAGGTCGCACTTGTTGAGGAACACGACGAGAGCGGGCACGTCGACCTGGCGGGCCAACAGGATATGCTCGCGGGTCTGGGGCATCGGGCCGTCAGCCGCCGACACGACGAGGATCGCCCCGTCCATCTGGGCGGCGCCGGTGATCATGTTCTTGATGTAGTCGGCGTGCCCCGGACAGTCGATGTGGGCATAGTGCCGCTTGGGCGACTCGTATTCGACGTGGCTGACGGCGATGGTGACGGTCTTGGTCTCGTCGCGAACCGTACCGCCCTTGGCGATATCGGCATACGACTTGATGCTGGCCAGGCCCTTCGTTGCCTGGACGGCGAGGATCGAGGCCGTCAGGGTAGTCTTGCCGTGATCGATGTGCCCGATCGTACCAACGTTCACGTGCGGCTTGGTACGCTCAAAAACTGCCTTGGCCATGTCTGGTCCTTTTCCCTCTCTTCAAACCTGTTTGCGGCTTTGAAACCAACTTCTCGATGACTGAAATCCCAGAACTTCGCCTAAACGACTGCGCGATTCAAACGGCGGAAATCTTCCGCCGCCAAAAGCTGCTGATGGGATTTGAACCCATGACCTCGTCCTTACCAAGGAAGCGCTCTACCAACTGAGCTACAGCAGCAACAACCGGCCTGTTCAGTTCCTTGGGAAGCGGGCGATGGGAATCGAACCCACACCACCAGCTTGGAAGGCTGGAGCTCTACCATTGAGCTACGCCCGCGATCTTCTCCCTCAACGACACCCCGATCCTGGCTTTCGTTCGATTCGGCATGCCCACGTCTCCCTCTGCTAGTTCGACGTCGTCGTTCCCGCCGACCGACCTCAGGTTCTCGGCAACTTCCTCGCTGGATCGCGCGGCCCGCCAGCCACGCAGTGGGGGAAGAAGGATTCGAACCTTCGAAGGCTATGCCACCAGATTTACAGTCTGGCCCCTTTGACCGCTCGGGAATTCCCCCCATTTAACCGCTGTGACCAAACTTCCAGCGAACCGATCGCCCGTTCGATGCGTTGCGCCTCCCTGAACGATCACAAAAACGATTACAACTGGGGGCCTGCTGGAGCGAAGATCGCCTGACTCATCCCGAAGCTAGCGGAGGGACTTGAACCCACAACCACCGGTTTACAAAACCGGGGCTCTACCAATTGAGCTACGCTAGCGGGCCTGGGCTCCTGCGACAAGCTGCTCAATATAGCATGCAACCTCTGTGTTGCAAGGGAGAAACGACGCCGTCCGGATCCCGACCCGGCGACCCCTTTTCCCCTGGCCGCAGCCCCAGAAAATCGACTGGCGGCTCGCGTCAGTCGCCCCGCGAGCCGCCAGCCTGATTCGTTCGTCCCAGTCGCGTTCACCGCTTGGCACGCTGGCTGGTCGCAACGCGGCCAGCAGATCTCTGTGAGAGCAGCTGAACTCCCGTCCGCCTCATTCCCCCGGGATCTCGAGCTTGTCGTCCTGGGCAATCTTCCGCAGCTTCCGCAGGGCCCGAGCCTCCAGTTGCCGGATCCGCTCCTTGGTCACCCCCAGCCGCGACCCCACCTGCTCCAGCGTCTGAGGCTCGGCCCCCTGGGTCAGGCCGTAGCGGAACATGATGATGTCCTTTTCCCGCTCATCGAGCTGGTCCAGGATCTCCATAATCATCTGTCGCTGCCGCTGGTTGACCAGCTCTTCGCGGAACTGGTCGCCCCGCTGCTCGGTCGAGTGCTGGAAGACCTCATCCTTTCCGGTGCGGAATCGCTCCAACAGGCTGTGCTCGGCCGGGATCGAGCGGGCAAAATTCTTCATGATGGCCCACGTGGCGTAGGTCGAGAACTTGTTCCCCTTCGTGTAATCGAATTTCTCGATCGCGCGAATCAAGGACATATTCCCGTCGCTGACCATCTCGAAGAAGTTGCTCGTCGGCTTGATGTGCCGCTTGGCGATCGAAACAACCAGCCGCAGGTTGCTGCGGATCAGGAAGTTTTTGATCTCGACGGCCTGGTCAAGCAAGCTCTCGATCGCGTCCATGTCTTTGGTGTGCGGACGCGTCTTGTTGAGCCTCTCCCGCAGCCGGGAGGCCTTGTACTTGAGGAAATTCATCTTCCGGAAGTAATAGGCTTCCTGCTCCCGATTGAGCAGCGGAATCGAGTACAAACTGGCCAGGTACGGCGGCAGCCCCGGCGGCGCTTTTACGCGACCCTCGAACCTCGTCGTCTCCGGCGGTGGGCCGAGAATCGTGCTCTCCGCGTGGGGCTTGTGGAACTCCGGACTGTCCATGAACTCGACCGGCTGGTCGAGCAGGCGGTGCGCCCGCATTTCCGAAATGATGCGATAAACGCTGGCCTTGGTGCGGCAATACTGGCGCGCCAGACGAGTGGCCGGAACGCCTCGGCGGCTGCTCCGGTAGATCTCCTTCTTTTGCTCGTCGGACAACGGTGTCGAGGCAAAGGGGAACACGGCGCTCTCCGGGTGCTCGCGATCGTGATTCTTCAGCGTGTAACGAATCGTCTCGGGTGAACGTTTCAGTTTTCGTGCCAATCGACGAGCAACCTCGGACGCACATCCGCCGTACCGAGCCAACCGCCGAGCCCGCTCCACAATCTCTTCCCGCTCCCACGGCGACAGCTGGCTGAACCGGCTGCTGCGACGAACCTCGTCGGCGTGCCGTTGGACAAACGTGTCGACGCTCGACTTCAAAAAGCCGATCCGCTTGCGCTTGCCGAACTTGAACCGGCGGCTGATCAACCCCCGGTCGCGCCATCTGTCCACTGTCTTGGTCGAGACATTGAACCGCCGGCTGATCTCGTCCACCGTCAGCACGGGCTCATCGACGTTGAGAACATCGAGGTCGGTGCTGTCGGAGAGATCCTCGACAAAGCACCGCAAATCATGGACCGCGTCTTCGCCCTGGATCACGAGGTCGGGGTACATCTCCGGTCGAAACGTAGTAACCCGCTCGCAGATTTCGTGATAGGGATACGATTTGGTCGGATCGAGTTCGCGCACCAAGCGTTCGGCGCGCCGAATTTGCGTCAGCCGCACATCTCGCGGCGCGTAGCGCACTTGTTGATCCGTCAACTGTTTCATGACGGGGTGGCAATATCGCGACGCTTTCATCACGCCCTCCCCCCTTATTACCCTCTGGACCGACGGGATCTTCCTGCTCCGGGTGCAAAATTATTGGCCCCATCGGTTTATGGACTAAAACCCTGTTAAATATTGGACTTAGACGCGGTCATCTGCCCCCCGGGACCGACGTCATTTTGCCCTAGCTGTAATTACGCAGTTATTAGATGTAACTTGAACAAAAAAGTTCGCATGCAAACGAATTTTGGAAAATACGGCTCGATTAAGTGTACTAATGTACAAAACCGTCGCCAACTCGTCCAGTCCAATTCCAACTTGGCTGGCTCGGGATCGAGCGGTAGCCGAGGACCGAGTCGGTCTTCGGGCGGCATGGCGCCGCCCTGGGTGGGCTCCAGTGGCCCCCTAGGTATTAAGACGTAGGAGGGACGTGGTTTGATCTCGGGAAACTGCGCATCGACAGGCGGAATTGCGCGGATTCTCTGGCTCGTCGACCGCCGTCAGGCGGGCACTCCGCGAACTCGCAGCAGACTTGAGATCGCCACGATCGCGAACGCCACGACGATCAGCACCACCAACCACGTCTTGCGGCTTTGCCGTAGGCTGGCAAAGACGGTTGCGCGGCCGACCAGGGCTTCGGCTAAAAAGAAGACGCCGAACGCGGCGAGGATTTTGATCCCCATCAGCGCGTGATAGAGCTTGTCTCCATGATGCTGCGGAACTGCCACGACCAGATAGTTGTAAAAGCCGGTCAACAGGAACAAGAGGATGCCCGCCCGGACCACCTTCCGCCAGGTCGCCGTCACGAGTTCGCGCAAGCGGTCGTGTTCGGCCTGCGGAAGTTGCTCGGCGTTGGGGGTCAGCACGAAGCGGATGAAGGCGGTCCCGCCGACCAGGATGATTGCCGTGGAGACATGCAGCCACCGCGAGGCGACATTGACGAGATCGATCATTTCCATAGACGCGGCCTTGTGAGCGCTTCCGAGAGTTGGTTCCGACATGATAGCGTCGGCGCTGACTCGAGTCGCGTCGCGAGTTCACCTCGAAGCTGACAGAACTCCCGCCATGCGGATCCTCAGTTACAACATTCACAAAGGGATCGGAGGCAGAGACCGCCGCTACCGCTTCGGGCGCGTGCTGGCCGTCATCGAGGCGGCCAATCCGGATATCGTCTGCCTGCAGGAGGTCGATCGCAACGTCCGCCGCTCGCGCTATCACGATCAGCCGCAGTTGCTAGTCGATTACTTCGGCGATCGGCAGCCGCTGTATCAGATGAATGTGCGGCTCAAAGAGGGGGGCTATGGCAATCTGGTGCTCAGCCGCTGGCCGGTGCGATCGCATCATCACATTTCATTGCGGCATGAGGAGCGCAAACCCCGCGGCGCCCAACTCGCGGTAATCGAGACTCCCGAGGGGCCGCTGCACGTCGTGCATTGGCACCTCGGACTGGCCGAGCGTGAGCGGCGCTGGCAGGTCCTGCATTTGCTTTCTCATTCGCTCTACCGCGAGGCCGAACGCCTGCCGACTTTGTTGATCGGCGATTCGAACGATTGGCGCAACCGGCTGCAGTCGGCCGTGCTTGGACCGCGCGGCTTTCATCAGGTCACAGCCCCAATCTCCAGATTCCGCACCTTCCCGTCATATCTGGCGATGGGATCGCTCGACAAAGCGTTCATTCGCGGGGCGATTTCGGTCCGCCATGCGCGGGTCGTTCGCACGCGGTTGGCGCGAATCGCTTCGGACCATCTGCCACTGGTGATCGACTTTCACATCAGCGGCCCGCGTGCCGGCTGGCCGGAAAACGACTCGCCGCGACTATGAAAGAAAAAAGACCGCCGAAACCGGCGGTCTTTGATCGTTCAGGTGGCAAACGCGCTACTTCGCTTTTCCGGGAAGCTCGTTGGCGTCAAGCAGCTCGCCGAAGGTCTTGCCGTCCTTGTTCTTCTCTTTGGCGGCGGTCTTGAACGCATCGACGATATCCGCCTTCTTCGCCAAGGGGACGTTCTTCTTGCCGTCGAGCGCCTTCACGATCGCCTTGCCATAGTCGTTGCGATTGGTCTTTTTCGCGCCGAAATGGCAGACGTTGCATTTGACCGCTGTCTTGACGCTGTTTTTCTCGGCGACGTCGGGGTACGTTTGCAGCCAGACTGCCAGGTATTGGGGCCGGGCTTGCGCCTGACGCGGAGAGGTCAAGCACACGAGGCCGGCCAGCACGAGCACGAGCCCCGCGGCGGCCTTGAGGGACAACTTCAACATCGACAATTTCCTCCGGTTCGGGGACCACTCAGCCCGACGGTCAACGTCACGTCCCACCGGCTGCGACTCGAACCAGCGAAACATCGGACCAACACTGGGGCACGGCGATCGCAAGATCGGCCGAAATCGGGCTCTTCAAGGGAACGATTAAACCCGCCCAGGCAAGGCAGTGTCAACCGCACCGCGGGACGCAAATGCTTTTCAGCCCCGCCTGGCCGCGGGCTCGAAGAAATCGCCTCGTATGTCGAATTCCCAGTCAGTCCCCCGTTAGACTGAGGGAATTACCTCCAACGATAGGCATCAATTGCAAGGCACTCGCCGATGGGCCGCTTCATATCTGGTGTCATTCTCGTAATCGCAGTCGGCGGGGCAACCCGGACGTTGTCGTCCGAACCGCCGGCTCCCAAAATGCCAGCGCACAAACCCCCGGCAACCCCGACGAAGGCGGTCGAGAAATCCGCGCCGATCGCCGCGCCGAAGCCGGTTGAGACGCCGCCGGCCAAACCGCCCGAAAATGTGCCGACCAGGCCAGCCGCCAAGCAGCGTTCTGTCGGTGACCCGAACGATCTGGAAGCTTTCTTCGACGGCGCGCTGCTGGTGCAGCTCGAAGCCAAGCACATCGCGGGAGCGGTCGTGGCTGTCGTGGTGGGGGACAAGTTGGTGTTCGCCAAAGG
>DASPSM010000378.1:0-2886 GCA_035623955.1 Planctomycetaceae bacterium | reverse complement strand
GCCGAGCGACGGATTCGCGAAGCGCAGGCCGAGGGACAATTCGACTCGCTCCCCGGCTTCGGCAAGCCGATCCCCAATCTCGACGGTCCTGACGACGAGAACTGGTGGATCAAAAGCAAGCTGCGCCAAGAGGGGCTGGTCATCTTGCCGCCCATCCTCGAAGCGCGGCGCGACATCGAGCGGACGCTCGAGGCCGTCCAATCGACGCACAGCCAACATCAGGTCCGCCTGGCGATCAGGCAGCTCAACGAGCGGATCCGAGCGGCCCATTTCTCGCCTATGGAAGGCCCGGCCGAAGGAGTCCGGCCGGTCGATGTGGAGGCGGTCGTCGAGCACTGGCGGTCCCGGAGTCGGGATTAAAGTCTCTCTAAACTGCCGTTGCGGCTAACTCTAGCCCAGGCTAGACTTTCGTCCCGAACGGGCGTCCCCAGGTGCCGCTGGATCGCCTTGCGCCACTTCTCCGGACTCCATTACCGCTGATGATTGAACGCGTACCAGCCTCGGCTGTGTGCCGAAGGGCCATGCTGCATTCAGGCATCGCAACGGATCGAGACAAATTCCATCTCAAAGGACGCACGTGATCGGGGCCCGCCTCATTCGTAAATGGCGCGACTTTCAGGCCGTGCGCCGCGTCCCGCGCCCCGACATTGCGGGAATTTATGCCCAGGCCCGCGGCGGCACGAACTTCATCGCGGCGGCCTTGCACTACCATCCGCAAATCTTCGCGGTCAACGAGCACCAGTTCGAATACCGGCGGCGGCTGTCGGCCGTCCTCGACGAAGGCTCGGTCTTTCGGGCTGACGGACGCCAGGACAAGCAGATCGATCAAATTCGCATCGTGCTTTACAACAAGATGCAGGAATTCGATCCGGTCTTATGGGACCCGCGATCGGATTTTCCCGCCGGCAGCCGATTCATCGTCTACCTCCGCAACCCGGTCCGCGTGCACCAGTCGCGCGAGTCGTACCGCCGCAAGCACAAGCCGCGCCGCGTCGAATGGGTCGGCACCCGCGAGAATTTCCTGCGACTTCTCTCGGAGACACAGGAGATTTTGGAAACTCACGAACTTTTGCGGACGCGCTATCCGAGCCTGCTGTTGACGCACGAGTATTTCTGCTGCGAGCACGAGCGCGCCCTCCCCGAAGTCCACAAGTTCCTGGGACTCGAGCCGCTGCGCCCAGTCGACCCTCGCGACTTCCTCAAGCACTGCGGGAAGTGCGGCCGCGACTACGTCGTCATTGAGCAGGACAAGCAGCAGTGGCTGGCCTGCCCGCGCCATGGCCGCCCGGTGATGGGCTGCGGCCGGTTTAATCCGCTGCGTCCCCTCGACCGCGCCGGAGTCTTGGACGCGTCCTGGAAGGAGTCGCCCGACGTCGGCGCGATGATGTCCGAAGTCCGTCGCATCCTCGGCGCCAACCTGGCCGACTATTTCTGGAACGGGGACTACAGCGCGAACATGCCGAATCCGGCATGCCGTGCCGCCAAGCGAGCGGCCTGATTATCGAGCACTGGCCCGTCTCCTCTTCAGATGGTCCCTGGTCGGTGGACCGTCGCGGTCGCTTGCCGCTATCATAGCCGCGCGATACTGCTTCCGATCGGACGGCCGCTCCGCGTCGCCTCCGGTTCACCGATTCCGCAATCTCCCGCGGCCTGCGCGCCTTTGACGAGAGCCTTCCATGAAGATTCACGAGTACCAGGGCAAGCAGCTGTTGGCAGCTGCGAAGATCGCCGTGCCGCGCGGATTCGTCGTCAAATCCCCAGAAGGAGCGGCCCAGGCGTTTCGCGACCTGGGGGGAACGATCGCCGTCGTCAAGTCACAGATTCACGCCGGCGGGCGCGGCAAGGGACGCTTCAAGGAGTTTCCGCAACAGGCCGGCGTCGTGCTCGTCAAGTCGGCCGAAGAGGCCGCGCAAAACGCCGGCCGCATGCTGGGCAAGACGCTCGTCACCAAGCAGACGGGCCCCGTTGGCAAGACCGTCAGCGTCTTGCTCGTCGAAGAGGGGTTGAAAATCGCCCGGGAGTTGTATCTCGGCGTAGTCGTCGATCGCGCGGCGGGCGGCCCGGTGCTCATCATGTCCTCGCAAGGCGGGACCGAGATCGAGGAAGTCGCCGCTCATTCGCCGGACAAGATTCTCCGCGAGCCGATCGACGCGGGATACGGGCTCTTCGCCTACCAGGTGACGAAGCTGGCGTACAAGCTGGGGCTGAAGCCTGAGGCGATCAAGAGCGCGCATAAATTCTTGCCGCACGTCGCTCGCTTTTTCATCGATAACGATTGCTCGCTCACCGAAATCAATCCGCTGGTCGTCACCGAGGCGGGCGATTTGATGGCCCTCGATGCCAAAATGACGTTCGACGATAACGCGATGTTCCGCCACAAGCCGCTCGAGGCACTCCGCGACCTGTCGGAGGAGGACGATGCCGAAATTCGGGCCGCGGCAGCAGGGCTCAGCTATGTGAAGCTCGACGGCAACATCGGCTGCCTCGTCAACGGCGCGGGCCTGGCAATGAGCACTATGGACCTCATCAAGCTGCACGGCGGAGAGCCGGCGAATTTTCTCGACGTCGGCGGCGGGGCCAACGTCGACCAGGTCACCGAGGCGTTCCGCATCATCCTCGCGGACAAAAATGTCCGCGCGGTGCTGGTGAATATCTTCGGCGGCATCATGAAGTGCGACACGATCGTCACCGCGCTGTTGGGCGCCTACGAAAAAGTCGGCTTCAACGTGCCGTTGGTCGTGCGGTTGGAAGGGACCAACGTCGAGGTCGCGCGCAAGATGCTGGCCGAGAGCGGCCGGCCAATCATCGGAGCGACCGACCTTACCGACGCCGCCAAGAAGGTCGTTGCCACGCTGAGTGCCTGAGGCCGCGGATCTCCATCGCAAT
>DASPSM010000325.1:0-7351 GCA_035623955.1 Planctomycetaceae bacterium | reverse complement strand
TGATGGCGCAGTACACCTTTACGAGCTTTCAAAAAGGGGTCGAGCGGGTGGTGGGACGTGGCGTCGGCATCATCTGCGGCCTGGTTTTGGCCACCTGGTTTAACGATGTGCCGCTGGTGGCCCTGGGGCTGATCGGCGTCTCATTGACGGCTTGCTTTTATGTCTATTTCTCCGGACGGCTGGCTTACACCGCGCTGCAAGCCGGTTTGTATCTCGTCGCGATGTTCCAGATCGGCCACTACGAACCGACCCGAGCTGTCCCCGAAGCCAAAGAACTTTTCGCCGCGATCGTGCTGGGAGTTGTCGTCGCGGACGTGATCACCTGGCTGGCGGGGACCGAGGGGGACGTGCGCATTCAGCTCGGCAACGTCCCGTTGTGGCCGATCCGAGGCGAATGGATCAACCAAAGTCTCATGCTTGCGGTCACGGTGCTGCTGACCCTGGTCGCCGCACACGCAATCGGACTGCCGCCTACGACTGCGGCCATCTCGGTCCTGCTTCTGACCATTTCGCCTCACCTTCAGGCATTGATCCAGAAGGGAGAACTGCGAATTGCAGGTCTGCTGCTGGCCGTGATTTGGAGCCTGGGCACCTTCCTGATCGTCGGGCTGCTTCCCTACTTTGCGTTGCTTGCCGGTTTAGTGTGCCTGGGCCAGTTCGTGGCAACCCACTTGACAGTGACTGGAGGAAAATACTCGTACGCGGGACTGCAGATGGGGCTGGTGATGCCGATGGTGGTCGTCGCGGAGCCGGCCGACTTCGGCAGCTTCACTCCGGCGATCGAACGGCTGGCAGGCATTATCTTGGCGCTGGGAGCGTCGATCGTTGTCGGCGGCCTCTGGCCCCGTTTTCCGCTGGCCGCCCCGCCTCCAACGCCCACCACGTCTCCCGCCGCACTCCCGGGGGAGATCGATGTCTGATCGCGCGAGGCGTTTCCGACACGAAGAGGCTCACAAATAGTAGAGCCAGGCGATCACCTTGTGCCAGAACCGAGTGACGCGGCTGACCGTCCCCTGCGGTTGGGTATAGACCGCGACGCTCCCGGTCATACCAACCCGCAGTGGGACCGACTCGGGGTGGTCGAGGCTGAGCCGCACCTGGAACCGCTGCGCGGGGGGTATCCAGCTATTCGCGATTTTGACGTCGGGAAGCTGGCCGGATGGCACGCCCTGCCCCTGGCTCACGCCCCAGCCAATCGTGGAGACCTTGCCGTCAAAGAACTGCCCGGGCAGGCCGCGAAAGGCAATCACGGCGGGCATTCCCTCGCGGAGGCGCGCCAGGGATGTTTCGCGGAAGTTCGCCACGACCAGCCAGCGACCCGTGTCGATCAGCGTCATCGCAGCCTGGCCCGTGTGGACGTAGGCGCCGTCGCGCAGCTGCAGGTCCGTAATCAGTCCGTCGCACGGCGCAAGGACGCGAGTATACGAGAGTTTGAGCCGAGCTTCGGCCAGATCGGCTCTTACCTGCGCGACGATGGCGTTCTCGCCCTTGATCTGGGCGCTGAGCGCGTCTTCGATGCGCCGCACGTTGTTTTCCGACTGGCGAAGGGCCGCCTGGCTCGCTTTGTCCTTCTGCACGGCCTCGAGGTAACGCCGCTCGGTGGTCGACTCCGTCTTGTAGATCGCCGACTCTTGCCGGTGCACGACGGCGGCATAATCGGCTTCGGCCGCCAGCTTCTCGTGATCGGCCTTTGCAGCAGCCAGCTCCGCATCGAGCTGCTTGACCTGATGCTGGGCCTCGATCAGCTTCGCCTCGAGCGACGCGACCTTTTGCTCAAACAGGGCCGGGTCCAACTCGAACAACAGGTCTCCCGCTTTGACTTGACTCCCTTCGTGAACGTGAACGCGGATGACTTTTTCGGCGACCTGAGGGGCGACCTGCACCACGTACGCTTGCACGTAGGCTTCCGTCGTGAAGGGCGTGTAAATCTCCTCCAGGGCGTAGTACAAAATGAGCAACACCAACACGCCCACGATCACGAGCACCCAAAAGCGGACCGACCCGATCAGGCGCCGCAAGCCGCGACCGATGCTGGCAATCACCCGCAGGGGAAACCGCGCAGCCACCGCGACAGTGTGTCCCAACGAGTACAAAGTACCCGATTGACCGGCTTGGACTGGCATGACAGTGTCCGAGGCGTTCTTCGCGCGAATCGGTCGCCGAGGCGTGCCTATTGTATTATTAAGGCGTGGGGAGCGGAGGAGTGGCGGGCGCCCCGTCGGGCGATGGCGGATTTTTCGCGTCGGGGGCTTCGGCCGGACCGAGAGACGAGGCCGGCGAATTTTCGAGGGCATAATCGAGGCCGACCAATGCCCCGAGATACTCATAGTTGGCGGCGATGAGCCGCTGCTGCGCGCGTGTGAGGGCGACTTCCGCGTCCACGATGTCGGTTGGAGTGGCGTGTCCGTTGCGATAGCGGTTGCGGACCAAGCGCAGATTTTCGTTGGCTTCGACGATCGCGGGGTAATCGCGTTCGATCCGGCGTCGCGCAGTCGTTGCGGCAACGTACGCCAAGGTGACCTCCAGCGTCACTTCGTCGAGAATCGATCGGGCGGCCGCGATCGCCCCGCGGATCTCGGCATCGGCCGCCGATAGCGCGCCCCCGCGCCGTCCGCCCGTGTAGAGAGGCACGTCGATGTGCAGGCCGAGCCCCTCCTGCGATCCGGAAGAGATGTTCGATCCGCCCACCACGCCGGCGCTGGCCAGCGTATAAACCTTGGGCAGGAATTCGCCTGCGACCGACTCGCGGCCGAATTGCGCCGCGGCGACCGCGTCCCGCGCAATGCCGATCTCGGAACGCTGGTTGGCAGCGGTGTCCAGGCACTGCTCCAGCGACAGGTTGAGCGGCGGCTCGAATTTCCAGGGGATCAGCGTCAGTGGCGCGCTGGCGTTGCGGCCCATGGCGTTATTGAGCCGCGCGGTGGCGTTCAGCTCCGCCTCGCGCGCCAAATCGACGTCTTCCTGCGCGGCCACCAACTGGACCTCGGCCCGCAGCACGTCGTCCTTTTCCAAAACGCCGGCCGCGCGGCGCGACCGCGTGTCGCGAAGGGTGGCCTCGGCTCGGCGAACCGCCTCCTGCTGGATGCGGCGACTCGCTCCAGCCCTGAGCGCGAGAAGATAGGCGGAAGCGACGTCGAACCCGACCGTCTGCCGGGCCCGAGTCGATTGAAGCTCGGCGATCCGCTCGCGCGCCTGGGCCTGGTGATAGCGGCCTCCCGTGTGTCCGAAATCGTAGATCGTCCATTGAAGTTGAAGCTCGGCCTGTGCATAGGCGTGGGTCGCGGTGACAGTCGGAATGATGATCCCCGTCGCTCCAGCCGATGCCGGACCAAGGTCTGGCGATGTGATGCCCTCGTGGGTGAGGAGGTCGATTTCGGGCAGAAAGGCCGAGAACGCGACATTTTCTTCTCCGCGAGTCCGCTCAATCGTCGCGAGAGCCGCCGCGAGCCGCGGATTGTTTTGCAGCCCAAAATCGATGGCGTCTCGCAAGGCAAAGACCTCGCCAGATTCCTCGCTCGTAGCGGGCCTCGGCGCGGGAGGCAATGCCGAACCTGTCGGACGGGCGGCAGCGGCGCTCGGCGCAGGATCGGAGGTGTCGAGCGTGGCCGGCGCAATCATTCGCGCGCGAACGCCGTCGGGCGAAACGTCGACGGGAAGCGCAATCGACGAGCGGAAGGAATCGAGCCAGGAGCAGCCGGCAACCAGAAAGACAGCCGAGATCAGGCAAAGCAAACGGGCCGGTGATGCGCCGACGGGTGTGAACCTTGAACGCATCAGCCCGCTCCGGCTGCGAGCGGATGTTCCAGGATTCCGGAATCAACCGGTCATTCCGCCCACTCGCTCGCTCCAATCAAGCCCGCCGCCCGCAATCAAGACGGCGCTGTTAGAATTATCGGCAAAGTCGACCCAGTCGATTTAACCGAAAAACTTTGAGCCGACCCATGCCTCCCTGAAATCCAACACAAAGGAGATCCAGAGCACCCATCGGGTTACGATCCTCCGACCCTTTGATTAGACTCTCCTTTTAGCGCTGTTCCGCAGGTCGAGTTTCCATTTCCTCGCCATTCGTAAGCGGTTTGTCTCGAAAGGCCGAAAATGATTGCCCCAACCACAACGGCGAGTGAACTCGGGTTCTACGTCTGCCCCGCGTGCAAGCACGTCCTGCAGCAGGAAGACGCTGGGCTGCGGTGTGCAGCTTGTTCCCAGACGTACCCCATCATCCAAGAGGCCGTTCCCGATTTCATCCGCGAAGAACTCTCGGAAAGCAAGGACCCCGTCTTCCGCAGAATGCGGGCCATCGATCGGATGGCCGGCATCTACGAATCGAAGCTGTGGTATCCGCTCGTCCTGAACCTCTATGGCGGATGGCACAGCGCGACCTTACCGCAACTGATCGGCACCGTGGCCAAATTGCTCGAATCGACCACCGGTCGCGTGCTCGACGTCGCCTGCGGGCCCGGGACCTACGGCCGCCGGGTCGCCTCCCCTGCAAGAGAGGTGTTTGGAATCGACATCTCCAAGGGAATGCTGCGGCAAGGAGCCGCCTACATCGCGAGCGAAGGCGTTCGCAACATGCACTTCGCCCGAGCCCGAGTCGAGGCGCTTCCCTTCGAGAACGAATTCTTCGACGCGGCCATCTGCTGCGGCTCGCTGCATCTTTTCACCGACACCGTGACCGCACTGCGCGAGATCGCCCGCGTGTTGAAGCCGGCGGCCATGCTCTGCGTCTTCACGTTCACCGCCGGTCGCGCGGGCATCCTGAAGTTTCGCCGCGTGCGCGAGTGGAGTTCCCAAAACCACGGCCTGCACGTCTTCACCCTGCCCGAAATGGAGCAGAACCTGGCGGCCAGCGGATTTGCCGACTTCGATCCCAAAGTTTCCGGCTCGATTTTGACTTTTAGCGCTCGCAAGCAAGCGCGGGCAAGCGCTTAAGGGTGATCGACACCTCGACCGTGCGTTCCGCGCTATTCAGGAACGCCGCCACCCCAGAAGTGGACGAGGAGATGGAGCGCAAGGGCGAAAAAAAACCCGAGACCGATGCAGACCGCCAAAGCTCCGGCGAATTTCATCAGCCCGCGGGTCCGAAAGTGCTTCAGATACGCCTGGACAGTCGCGTTGGCTTCTTCCGCCGGTGCCATTCCTTCCGGCCAGATGTGGAAGACGCCTCGGTCCGTGAACAGTCCGCCAAGTTGTGGCAGCTCCCAGACGCCCCAGATCCCGTGCCCCTCATTGACACCGCTGTAATTGATCGAATGCCTGCCAACATATCGTTTTGTCCAGCGGCACTTGCCGTCGGCCGGATTGTATTCTCCCCCGAATGTAAAAGAGCCGACCCTGTCCGCGCCCCGTCCCTGTAATGCGCCCGAGTCGAAGCGGAGATCGATGCTCATCGAGTGCCGGCCGGGCACCCAGCATTGAAGAAAGAAGCCCGTCCAACGGCCGGTTGGAAATCTAGGATCGTTTTCCACTGCATCGGTATCGAGAGGATCCACGATTGGGTCTCCTGCGAGGGGGACATCATTCTCGCAAATCATTCTCCGCATACAAGAGAAATCCGTCGACCGAGCGAATCGAGAGCGGTCTCCGGTTGTAGATCCGTCCGGTTTCGATCTTCGCAACAAGGTCCGGGGGGACGAACCTCTTCGTCCTACGGCGAGCGAGGCTTTTGTCCACTTGGGTGACGACCCTCCGATCCTTCGATTACACTTTTGCGTTAACTCTGTTCGGAACGTCGATCGGAGACCGTTGCTGCAACTTCGTTTTATCCGAGTCCCGGGAGGTTCCCATTTCCTTTCCAAAAGCAGCCGCGTATCTGGCTCTGGCCTTTGCATCACTGAATTCTTTCGCGATTGCTGACAACTGGGCTCATTGGCGCGGTCCGACGGGGAATGGAACCGCCGCCCACGCGTCGCCTCCCATCGAATGGAGCGACACCAAGAACGTCAAATGGAAGGTCGAAGTCCCGGGGAGCGGACTCTCGTCGCCGATCATTTGGGACGGTCGCGTCTTTGTGACGTCCGGCGTTCCGGTCGCCGGCGAACCGGCCAGCGGCCTGCCGACGCTGGAGTTCAAAGTCTTTTGCTTCGACCGGGCCGAAGGTCATCTCCTTTGGCAAAAAACCGCCATCGTCGCCCGCCCGCACCAGAAGACCCACGAGACGAACGGATTCGCGTCAGCCTCTCCCTGCACCGACGGCGAGCACGTCTATGCCCACTTCGGCTCGCGCGGCCTGTACTGCTATTCAATGAGCGGCGACCTCGTCTGGAAGCGCGACGATTTCGGGAAAATGCAGACGCTGTTCGGCTTCGGCGAGGGGAGCTCGCCCACGATCGCCGGCGACATCATTCTGGTTCCCTGGGATCATAATGGTCCCTCGGCACTCTACGCGCTCAACAAGCGAACCGGCGAAACGATCTGGAAGACCCCGCGCCAGGAGACCACCGAGTGGTCCACCCCGCTGGTGGTGGAGCACGCCGGTCGCAAGCAGGTGATCTTGAACGGGCAGCGGGCTGTGCGAAGCTACGATCTGCAAACGGGAAAGGAACTCTGGCATTGCGGCGGTCAGACCTTACGGCCGATCGCCTCGCCCGTCGCGCTGCCCGGGATGGTGATCGTCGGTAGCGGCTATCAGGGCTCGTACATGGCCGCGTTTCGCCTGGACGGCACGGGGGACATCAAGGGGACGGACAAAGTCGTTTGGGAAATCAATCACGACACGCCCGACGTTGCTTCCCCGCTCCTCTCATCGACGGGCCGGCTCTATTTTCACAAAGCCAAGACGGGACTTCTCTCCTGCGTCGACGCGGCCACCGGCAAGCCGCACTATTTCGTCCGCCGCATCGGTCTCGACAACCCGTACGCCTCGCCGGTCGAAGCGGGGGGCCACATCTATCTGACGGCCAGAACGGGCATGACCATCGTGATCGCCGACTCCGACCAGATAAAGATCCTGGCCAGAAACCAACTCGACGAAACGATCGGCGCCACGCCTGCCCCCGTCGATAACCAACTCTTTATCCGCGGCGACAAACACCTCTTGTGCATCGCCCGATAAGGTCGGGGGCCGGGATGCCAGCGAGGGGCGCGCCCGCTGTCTTGGGCAAAGGAACAAGTCGCGGCAACTCCGCAACTGCTCTGTCCCGCTCCGTGCGAGAGTGTCCCGTCCCACGGACGGATCGCCATAAGTCCTTTTGCGAGAGGTGTTTCTGTGGGACAAGACGCCCTGCGGCGCGATTTTGTCCCATCGGTCCCGCTCGTGTCCCGTCCCGGTTCGCCTTCGGCGAACAGAAAGGAGAGGGGTAGAGCAGGAAAGCAGGAGAGGACGCCAAACGAACGCTCTCGCAGTTCGCCG